>NZ_JAXHDD010000015.1:0-84483 GCF_037072025.1 Pseudogracilibacillus sp. SO30301A
CTGACCGATTATTCAGCGCAAACCCCATAATATTCAGCGGGATTTTCAATTATTCGGCGAATTACAAAATTATTCAGCGGTTTCGGTCTATAATTCAGCGATCTGACCGATTATTCAGCGCAAAGCCCATGACATTCAGCGGGATTTACAATTATTCGGCGAATTACAAAATTATTCAGCGCACTGACGGGATTCAGCGGTTTGGGTCTATAATTCAGCGATCTGACCGATTATTCAGCGCAAACCCCATGATATTCAGCGGGATTTTGAAATTTTTTACATAGAAGTGTTTCACTGATTTTGTTTTCACACTATCACCTATTCTTTTCATCATAATAATAATCGATTGGAATAAAAAGTCCGACACGCCCTTCTTCCTTATGATGCATCGTGGCAAATACGACACCGATTACTTCCCCATTTTCGTCTATAACTGGGCTACCACTGTTTCCCCGGTACACTGGGGCATCTAGCATAACGACCGGAAGATCTTTACTCTTTACTCCTACATAATCAATAATAGTCCCTTCGTTAGCGATTCCTTGGAACTTTAATGGATTTCCGATAAAATATATCTTTTCATTTGGCTTATATAGGAATGTTTTGGCTAAAGGCAAATAAGGCAGATTATTTCCATCCACATGTAATACAGCTAAATCAATTTCTGGATATGTTTCCACAACCTCCCCTGTAAATAATCCTTCTTCAGGAAAGGCAACAGTAACCGTATTATTCCCTTCGATTACATGATAATTCGTTAAAATATCGCCATCCGCATTCATTGCAAAGCCTGTTCCTTTACTCTCTTCAGTTTCAATAACGACTATAGCTTCCTTATATGTCTTAATATCTTCTTGTTGTGACAATTTGGCTGATGTCATTAGAAAGTCGACTGCTGGAATAGAGAATGTCTGTGGTAACAAAGCAACTACATGAAACATTAACGCAAGTGCAATAAGCCAAAACATCCATTTAGGAAAGGGAGATTTTGGCTTTTTGTCTTGTTTTCTCTCTTTTTCTTTTTGAAGGGCGTCCTGCCGCGCTTCTTCTACTAATTCATATAATTCCTCTTCATCAATTTCTTCATATAAATCTTCATCGATGATGTCTTTTTCATACTTTTTCATCTGCTTCATAGACACCTCTTTAGCCCATTAGCCAACCTGCTTGGCACTGCCTTTTTGCATTTGATACATTTGATAATAAATTCCTTGCTCTTCAATTAACGTTTCATGTGTTCCAGTTTCCTTTATTTTACCACTTTCCAGGACAAAAATCTTATCCGCATTTTGAATCGTTGATAAACGGTGGGCGATAATTAACGTCGTTCTACCTTTTTTCAACACTTCCAATGCCCGTTGGATAATATATTCTGTTTCTGTATCAATGTTTGCTGTTGCTTCATCCAAAATTAAAATGGCCGGGTCAAACGCTAAGGCACGTGCAAAAGATATGAGCTGTCTTTCCCCAAGTGAAAAAGTACTTCCCCCTTCAGTTACCGCCTCATCATAACTGTTCGGTAATTTCTCAATAAATTGATTAGCTCCAACAGCTTTTAATGCATTAATCGCTGTTTCTCGCTTTATTTTAGGATCATTCATCGTCACATTTGAAATAATCGAACCAGAAAATAAAAATGGATCTTGTAATACAATTCCCATATATGACCTCACTTGTTGTCTCGACCATTCTCTTGTAGACGTACCATCAATTGTGATCAATCCTTTTTGTGGATCATAAAAACGAAATAGCAAATTCATAATCGAACTTTTCCCAGAACCTGTATGTCCGACAAAAGCTGCAGTTTCACCTGCATTTACTTTAAAAGAGATATTTTTTAATACAAACTCATCTTCCAAATAAGCAAACGATACATCGCAAAAAGCAACATCCCCTTTATAACGGGGTATTTTCGCTTCTACTACTTCTTCCCCTTCATGATCCATCAATTTAAACATTCGGTCTCCTGAAGCCCTCGCCTGCTCAATAAGTGGAAACTGATTGACAATTGCTGTTACTGGCTCGAAAAAACGCGTCAAATAATCGACTAAAGCATATAACATTCCAATAGAAATAATACTGTTAGGTTCTAGAGAAAAAGATCCGAAGTACCAAATAAAGCCAACGAATGCAATGTTTCGAATGACATCAACAAAATTAAATGATGTTAAAGCACTTAATGTGACTAAATTTTTTTGATTTGAAAAAATTTCTTCGTTCAATTGTTCGAATGATTCCATTGTTTTCCTTTGAACTTGAAATGCTTGAATGATGGACATTCCTTGAATTGCCTCATTAATGTTTCCATTTATTTCACTATTTCTCTTGCGAATGACTAAATTGTATTTTAAGCCGAAATGTTTATACACTCTTGCAAGACCATAAATGATCGGGATAATTAATAAACAAATGAGAGCAATACTCGGATTTAAAATATAAATAGCGACTAAAATTCCAGCCATATAAATGATCCGTGTGATGACAATCGATAAAACACGCTCATATAATTCTCGGATTGCTTCTGTATCATTTGTAATTCGTGCAACAATTTTACCTGCAGGTTGATCGACAAAATAATCGATTGGAATTTTTTGTGTATGTAAAAAAATATCATTACGCATTTTTTTAACAACTCTGTTGGAGACTTGTTGTAGTAAATACGTCTGGAAATATTGAAAGACACCTGCAATTAACAGTAATCCAACATAGAGACCTAATAGAAACAAAATCGGTTTTTGTTCAGGCTTAAAAAAGGAATATAGTTCTTGAAGCGATAATTGTTTTGCCTCTACTTGAACGGATTGATCTGTTCCGATCGTAAGCATACCATTTTCTACTTTTCTGCTTCCTTCAAACGGGACATCTTCTTCCACTAAAAAATATTCTTTCTCAACAGCTACAATCGTCACTGTTCCAAGCGTATGCTCTCTAGTAAGCCGGTCTTTTCTAATAAAATTTCGGTTCTGATAAGAGACAGTATTATTATTTGTTTCTTCAACCTCATGCCATGTCCCTTCAATACTTAAAATATGATCATCGATAATTACTTTGGCAATAAAAGGTCCAGCTAACTCTAATGCAGTTGCTATCATTAAGCAAATAATTCCTAAAATAATCCCTTTTTTATATAGGGAAGCATATTTCAGAAGACGCTTTTCCGTTGATCCTTTAAACATAAGCGCACCTCCTAATTCTCTAATTGTTGCTTTTCATATTGCGTTTTGTACCAGCCATCAGCTTTCATTAATTCTTCGTGGTTTCCTTCTTCCATAATTTTTCCATCTTCTAGTACAATAATATGGTCTGCATGAGCGACTGCTGATAATCGATGTGCAGCAATAAACGTCGTTTTCTCCTTCCGTTCCCGTTTTAAATGTGCGATAATATTCGCTTCCGTTTTTCCATCAACTGCAGATAAGGAATCATCTAAAATTAAAATTTCAGGATCTTTAATAAAAGCTCGTGCTAACGCAACACGTTGTTTCTGTCCCCCAGAAAGTGTTACTCCGCTCTCTCCTACTTGCGTATCCAGCCCTTTTGGCAACTGCTTAATATCATCTAAAAAATGAGCCAATTCCATTACCCGAAAAATTTCTTCATCTGTTGCATCCTCTTTTCCAAATTGGATATTCTCACGAATCGATTTAGAAAACATTATTTGATCTTGCGGTACATAGCCGATCCAATTTCGTAATTGGTTTAAATGTAATTGCTCTATTGGAACGCCTGAAAAGGCAATCTCTCCTATCATATTCGGATACTCTCTGAGCATGAGTTTAAACAATGTCGTTTTACCAGCACCTGTTTTACCTACGACACCAATCGTTTCGCCTTTTTTCACGGAAAGATCGTTAATTTCTAATTGATTGCTTTTTGTAAAAGGATAAGAAAACTTCACATTTTTAAAATGGATTTCAGATATGTTACTTACTTTGATTGGATTTAGTGGGCTTTTTACGTCTGCTTTATACCGAAGAATTTCATTCACTCGATCCACAGAGGCATTCCCTCTTTGTAACACATTGATTAACTCACCAACCGCAAACATTGGCCAAATCAACATCCCTAAGTACACATTAAAAGAAACGAGATCACCTAGTGTAATTTGATTTCGGAATACGAGCATTGCTCCATAACCGAGTCCAATCGTATATGAAGTGCCTACTAATATTTTCATTGTCGGCTCAAATAAAGCATCAATCCGAGCAACTGCCATATTTTTTTCATAAACGTCATCCGTCATTTTATAAAACCGTTCTTTATCCTGACGTTCCTGTACAAAGGCACGAAGTACACGAACCCCACGGATGGATTCAAGCACTTCATTATTCATATCTCCAAACGCATTTTGCGCCTTCATAAAACGAGAATGAATAGCTGATCCATACTTACTCATAATGATAGCCATTATAGGTAGCGGGATAAGCGCTGCAAAGGTCAATTTCCAGCTGATCGAAAACCCCATCATCGCGATAATCATAAACATAAATGTAGTCGAGTCAACTAAAGTTAAAATACCAAATCCAGCGGTCAAAGCGATCGCCTTTAGATCATTTGTACTTCTGGCCATTAAATCCCCTGTTTTATATTTACTGAAAAATGTTGGCGTCATTTTCAAAAAATGCTCCATCAAGCGACTTCGCATCTTTTTCTCTAAAATTACTGCTCCACCAAATAAAGTATAATCCCATAAGAATGTAATAACATAACCAACAACGATGATGGTAAGATAAATCAAAATTACTGCAAATAATAGTTTAGAAGTTAATGAGTCGAAGCGGATATGATCAATGGTGTAACCTAACAATTTTGGAGGGATTAATCCGATTGCACTAGCAACTATTAATGCGGTTATTGCAAATGTATACCGCTTCCAATAATCTTTAAAAAACCAACTCAGTTTTCCTAAAACATCAAACATGCCTCATCCCCCTTTTTATCGAAAATTTCCACAAATCCCCTTCATGTCTATTTAATTATAATGTTTCATTTTTTGATGTCAATATGACAAAATGATTACTAGCCAACCAACTGTATGCTATAATGATTGCTATTATAGAAAAAAATGGCAACATTAGAAAGGAGCTTTATGTATGTCTAGAATACTGAAAATGTTGGACTATAATAAACAATTCGTTGCAAATAAAAATTATGAGCAATTTTTATCAAATACGATTCCAAATAAAAAAATGGTTGTTTTCACATGTATGGAATCAAGATTAGTTGAACTTTTACCAAAAGCTTTAAACATCCAAAACGGTGATGTTAAGATGGTTAAAAACGCCGGCGCAATCATTCGAAAATCTTTCGATAGTATTATTAAAAGTATTCTCGTGGCTGTTTATAAATTACAAGCAGAGGAAGTAGTAGTCATCGGACACCATGATTGCGGGATGTCTTGTGTCGATACCAATGACTTAATGGATAAAATGAAGGATGAAGGAATTTCAGATGAGACATTTAAAACACTCGATTATTCTGGAATTGACTTTCATAAAGAATTTCATGGATTCGAAACAGTTGAGGAATCTATTGCTCAGAGTGTAGAAATTATCCGTGAACATCCGCTTCTCCCGTCGCGTGTCCTCGTACACGGGCTTGTCATCGACCCTAACACTGGAGAAGTCGATGTCATTTCATTGGATGAAAGATAACAAAGGCGCAAACGCTCGTTCAGTCTAAAAACGGCTTTGGACTGAAATACCTTTCTCCTGCTAAAATTGTGACATATCTTGTATGTAGAAGTTTGCTGTAACACTCTCAATAGAACTCAAAATTTTAATAACCAATCGTTGAATTCGGTATCTCTTGCCGTTTTTCAACGATTTTTTCTTAGAAGTGCGTGTTCAAAAAGGGGGATAAAAAGGACCAAGAAGTTTGAGGCGGCGCAGTTTCGAGCAGCGGAATGTATGCATTTAGATACATGAGTAGCGGAGAAACAAGCATTCGTGCGAAATTTGCAGTGTCATTTTTACCGGACTTTTTGAACATCCTCTAGAAAAGATTCATATTATTTTTAGGCATAATATTTTTTATAATAACTTAATATACTTAGTGTATATCTTCTTTTCCATCAATTATTATGTTGATCGGACGTTATTATTTTAATAAGGGAATGAATTTTGTATAATAGTTCATATAGTGAACTAATCATGATATGAACTAATTTAAGTCTATAAAAAAGGGGACCTTATATGTGGAATTACACCAATTAATCAGTCGCTATCAACTTGCGATAAATACAATATATCGAGGAATAAACAATATTCTAAAACAAAATGTAAAACATGATATAACGCCAGATCAATTTACAATATTACAACATATTCATACTAAAAAAATCTGTACGAGTACAGAAATAGCTAAATACTTTAGTGTCGGAAAAAGCGCTGTAACAGCTCTTGTTACTAGATTATTCGATAAAGGACTTATTGAAAGAATACGAGATAAAGAGGATCGACGGATCGTATATCTTAAATTAACAGAAGCGGGTAGTGAGCTTGTTGAACGAACAGAACAAGAACTTTATCAAGTTATCGAGGAAAAGCTCGATCATTTTGATCATGCTGAAATTGAAGGCTATATAAAATCTTTAGAAAAGCTCGCAACATTAATGATTGATATTGAGAAAGGATAGAATATATGAAACAAATTATTAAATTTCGGTGGTGGATCGCGTTTCTTTGGGTCGTTGTTGCAGTGGCACTTCTTTTATTTGGACCAAATTTACAAACGCTAGTAGCTGAAAAAGGTCAGATGACTGTTCCAGATGACAATACATCCATCCAAGCTGATAAGCTATTACAAAAAATGAATGAAGATGGTACAAGTGCTTATGATGCTGTATTAGTTTTTCATAATGAAGACATGTTAACAAAAACAGATGAAGAAGAAATAACAAAAGCAATCGATATTTTACAAAAAAATCAAGAGAATCTAGCAATCTCAGATATTATCGACTTTAGAGAAGGGGAAGAAGTAAAAGATTTAACAGTAGCTGAAGATGGCACTACGATTATTGTTCCTTTTAAAGTTTCTGTTGAAGATCGCTCAGCTAATGAAGCTCGGGATATGATAACAGAGTTGATTGCCAATATACCAGTAGATCATCATGTAACAGGGGAAATCTTTTTACAGGAAGATATTATAATCAATTCCGAAGAAGGGCTTGAGAAAACCTTATCTATAACTGTTGTTTTAATATTGATCATTCTTTTTCTCGTGTTTAAATCATTTGTGGCACCTCTTATTCCATTACTAACTGTTGGAATCAGTTATTTAATTTCTGAAGGGATTGTTGCAATTCTTGCTGATACGATGGATTTTCCGCTTTCCACATTTTCGCAAATCTTTATGGTTGCGGTAATGTTTGGAATCGGAACAGATTATTGTATTTTATTGATTAGCAGATTTAAAGAAGAAATTAATCAACATGAAACAATTGGAGAAGCGGTCATTGCCACATATCAAGCAAGTGGTAAAACAGTATTTTTCGCTGGACTTGCTGTATTAATCGGGTTTTCTACAATCGGTTTTTCGTCATTTACTCTCTATCAATCTGCTGTTGCAGTTGCAATTGGTGTTGCTGTCATTTTAATCGCACTCGTTACACTCGTTCCATTTTTCTTAATTTTATTAGGTAAACGGCTTTTTTGGCCATTTGATAAAAAAGTCGAACATAAAGAAAGTAGAATTTGGAAAACAGCTGGGGTATTTGCATGGAGGCGGCCAATTTTTGCTTTATTCATTATTGCAATTATTACGGTACCATCCTTATTAACTTATAATGGAGACAAATCGTATGACTCTTTAGAAGAATTAAGCGATGGATTTGGTTCTGTAATCGCATTTAACTGGATAACAGAAAGTTTTGGACCTGGTGAAACGTTACCAACAACTGTAGTAATGGAAGTCGATGAGCCGATAACGTCAGCAGAAGACTATCAAGCAATCGAAACAATTTCTCAAGAAATAAATCGTATTAAAGGTGTTGATTATGTTCGGAGTGCAACTCGTCCTGCAGGTGATGTTATTGAAGACTTTTTAATGGAATCGCAAACTGAGCAATTATCTGACGGTTTAGGTGAAGGAGTAGACGGATTAAATGAGGTAGAAGATGGACTCCGGGAAGCGGCTGATGAGTTAAAAAATGAGTCTCCAAAACTGAATGACGCAAAAGACGGTGTCGGTGAATTAATGGATGGAACAAATGCTGCGAATGATGGAATTGGACAAATTCAAACTGCTTTAACAGAAATCGAACAAGGAATTATGTCTGGTTCTAGTGGGGCTGGTGAAGTAAAAGCTGGACTTGAGGAAGTGAAAAGGAATCTTGATGAGACAATCGCTGGAAATAAACAAATTTTAAGTGGATATACACAAATTGCCGAAGGATTAGCCGGGTTTGGTGAAATGGACTCTGTTAATTTATCTCAGTTAAAACAAGCGGTGGAAGGTGCAAAAGCAAGTGTTGAAGGAATGAACCAAATCTCCATTGCTTATAATCCTAACCTTGAAACTGACCCAAGTTATCAAGAGGCATACCAGAGTGCAGTTGGAGTATTAGATGGTTTAGCCGAAGGAGTTAATCAAATTGAAGAAGAATTAGGGAAATTGTCTGGTGCAAGTGAACAGTTACAAACTGAAGTAGTTCAACCACTAAATCAGTTAAACAATAGTTTTCAAGAGGTAATAAGCGGACAAGAGCAGCTATCTACAGCACTCGATGAATTAATCGCTGGTATCAGTCAACTTGAGTCAGGTTTAAGTGAAGCAGCAAGCGGGCAAAAACAAGTTGTCAACGAATTCCCTAATTTAAGAGAAGGATTATCTCAAATTTATGGCGGACAATCAGAACTTAAAAATGCGTTTGAGGAATTACAAGAAGGTTTAGATGAACTCTCTGGTGGCTTAGTCGAAGGTTCAGATGGGCTTTCACAGATTGACGAGGGATTAACGACAGTTCAAGAATACTTAGGGGATTTTTCTGTCGATCAAGAACCTCCTGTCGTCATCATACCTGAAGAAGCTGTAGAAAATGATGACTTTTTGGAAGGAGCTAATGAGTATCTTTCAGATGACAAAAAAGTCGTAAAGTTTGATGTCATTTTAGATTATAGTCCGTATTCTCAAGAAGCAATTGAGTTAGTCGGTGATATTAATGATGCTGCACAAACCGGAATTGAAAATACTAAATTTGCAGGAAGTATGCCAGAGATTGGCGGTGTCAGCAGTTTAAATAATGATTTAAAAAATGTTTCAGACGAAGATTATTCACGCACAGCTTTATACATGTTAATTGGTATTTTCATCATTTTAGTGATCTTATTCCGATCATTAACGATGCCGCTTTATTTAATCGGATCCTTACTATTAACATATTACACATCCCTTGGTTTCGCTGAATTAATTTTCGTAAATATTTTTGGATATGACGGCTTAACTTGGGTTATTCCATTCTTCTCATTTGTTATGTTAGTTGCGCTTGGAATCGACTATAGTATTTTCCTGATGGATCGGTTTAATGAATATAAAAATGGATTTATCAAAGACGCATTAATCAATGCAATGAAAAACATGGGAACAGTCATCATATCAGCAACGATCATATTAGGCGGAACATTCGGTGCTATGCTCCCATCCGGTGTACTGTCACTCTTACAAATAGCGACAGTCGTTATTATCGGATTGGTGTTGTATGCATTTCTCATGTTACCATTATTTACTCCAATAATGGTACGATTCTTTGGAAAATATAATTGGTGGCCATTTAAAAATCAGATGAAGAGTTAAATTATAAAAACTCCCTCAGGGGAGTTTTTATTTTTTTGCCATTTCATGGATGAGTTGAATAACCATTTCTCGTGACTCTTTGCTAGAATACTTTTTCATATTCTCTTTCAATACTGGTGCAGCTTCCTCTAACTTTTCAACCTCTTCTAAAAGCCGCTCTTTTGAAAGCTCTTCTTCCTCTAAAACATGTGCAAAACCTTGTTCTTTAAACGACTTCGCATTATCAATTTGATCGCCTCGACTAGCAGCAAGAGACAATGGAATGAGCAGCATCGGCAAATCTAATGCGAGAAATTCAAAAATTGCATTCGCACCTGCACGGGAAATAACAAAATCAGTAATAGCAAAAATATCTTTTAGTTCTTCATTTACATATTCAAACTGGACGTATCCTTTTCGTTTAACTGTTGAATCTACGTTATTCCTTCCACAAATATGAATAAGTTGATATTTTTTTAAAAGAATGTCCAAATTCGCTCGTATCGCTTCATTTATCTTTTGCGATCCAATGCTTCCACCCATAATTAATATGACTGGCTTTCCTGGGATTAAGTTTGTTACCTTATATCCAAGGCTTTTATCGCCTTGAAATAACTCCTCACGAATTACCGCACCAACATGAGTTGCTTTTTTCTTGGGTAAATATATCATTGTTTCTGGAAAAGTCGTTAATACTTTTTTGGCAAATGGTGTCGTAATTTTATTTGCAAGCCCCGGAGTAAAATCGGATTCATGAATAATAGTAGGTACGCCTCTTAAACGTGATGCTACAACGACAGGTACAGAAACAAATCCCCCTTTAGAAAAAATGACATTCGGCTTCGTCTTTCGGATAACATTCCAAGCGTCTAGCATTCCTTTTAAAACTTTAAATGGATCTTTAAAATTTTCTAATGACATATAGCGACGTAATTTACCCGTAGAAATCGGATAATAAGTAACATTAGGTAAATCCTTTATCAGGTCACGCTCAATACCCTGTTTTGAACCGATATAATCAACTTCCCAGCCCTCTTTTTGAAAATACGGGATAAGCGCTAAATTAACAATTACATGTCCAGCCGTTCCCCCACCGGTAAATAATATACGTTTTTGTTTCATCTATGTAATTCCTTTCCTAAAAACAATCCCACTTACAATCTTATTCCACTTTACATTATATATTACTTGGAATGGGAGTGAAAATAAATATACAAATTTTTATATGTAATCGTTAGGCGCAAATCGAGCACAAGTAGATCGTGAACAAAAAGGAAGGCGACCTGCCCTTATCTCCAAAATCATTTAATCAAGTAACAGGGTTTGCAATCACTTGTCCTATTATAAATCAAAAAAACTATCCATTTGAGGTTAAAATCCCAGAAGGTTTAAAAATTGAAGGTGTAATATTGACTGACCAAGTCAAGAGTTTAGATTGGAAAGAAAGAAAATCTGAAACGAAAGATAAATTACCCGAACGAGAACTTAACATCTGTATAAGAAGAAATTCAAAAGATTATATTTATAGATTCCTAAAAAATACATTTAGCCAGTAAGCAAACATTAGTTTCTATCTACTAAAATCCCGCTTGAGACTAAACTCTCCAGCGGGATTTCAATTTTAATATTATTATCCTTGTAATAATAAATCATATGGATCTTCAAGCATTTCTTTGATACGTACTAAGAATTGAACAGCTTCTTTACCGTCAACGATTCGGTGGTCATAAGATAATGCTAGATACATCATTGGACGTACTTCAATTGTATCGTCTGGCATGACTACTGCACGTTTAACAATATTGTGCATTCCGAGAATACCAACTTGTGGTGCGTTTAAGATCGGAGTCGATAACATTGATCCAAAAATACCACCATTTGTTATTGTAAATGATCCGCCTGATAAATCATCTAATCCAAGTTGGTTATCACGTGCTTTTGACCCTAAACGAACAATTTCACGCTCAATACCTGCAAAGTCTAATTTATCCGCATCACGTACAACTGGAACCACTAATCCGCCTGGAGCAGATACTGCAATACCAATGTCATAATATTCTTTAATAATTAAGTTTGTTCCATCAATTTCTGCATTAAGCAATGGGAACTCCTTAAGTGCAGCAACACTTGCTTTTGTAAAGAATGACATGAAGCCTAATTTAATATCATTTTTAGCAACAAAGCTTTCTTGGCGCTCTTTACGCATGTTCATGACTGCAGTCATATCTACTTCGTTAAATGTCGTTAACATTGCAGAATTATGCTGTGCTTCAACTAAACGTTTAGCGATTGTCTGACGACGACGCGACATTTTTTCGACTTTAACCGGCTTAGTGAATTCTTGTGTTGATGCAGCAGCTGGCGTTTGTTTTGCAGCCGGTGCTGGTGCTGATTGGGCCGCTTGATTTGCAGCTTCCACATCTTCAGGACGAATTCGACCAAGTGGATCCTGTGGTTTAACCTTCGTTAAATCAATGTTTAGTTCACGAGCAAGTTTTCTTGCAGCTGGTGAAGCTACAACACCTGAATTATCTACAGTTTCTTCTGTGCTTTCAGCCGGTGTAGATGATTCTTCTTGTTTAGGAGCTTCGACTTTCGCTTCTTCTTTTGGTGCGTCAGCGGAAGGTTCACTTACTGCTCCTGCTTCTGCATTTTCGTCGACTTTTGCAATCGTATCACCTACGCTTACGTCGTCCCCTTCTTCAGCTAATACTTCTACAAGTACTCCTGCATAATCTGAGTTAACTTCAACATTTACTTTATCTGTTTCCAGCTCGACAATAGGATCACCTTTTTCAACTTTATCACCTGGATTTACGAGCCATTCTGCAATTGTTCCTTCTGTTATAGATTCAGCTAGTTCTGGAATTTTAATTTCCTTCACTACTATTTCCTCCCTTTGCTGGATTAATCGCTTCTGTTACGACTTTGTTTTGAATAATTTTATGGATATTCGGCTCTCCTACTGATGTAGCAGCTCTTTCCGGACGACCAACATATCTAATTTTTTTGTCGTCTACTAGTTCACGTAAATACTCTAAAACAAAACGCCAACTTCCCATATTCTTAGGTTCTTCTTGTACCCAAACAACTTCTTCTAAATTAGGTAGTTGGGCTATTTCTTTTTTCAATTGTTCCATTGGGAATGGATATAATTGTTCAACCCTTAATGCACGCAACCAATCGAAATTCTCCTCCGAATTTGCAATTGCTTCTTCAATATCAACCATCACTTTACCAGATCCGAGTAAAAGACGTTTTGCATTTTTCTTACTCACTCTTAAGTTAGGTTGATCGCGCAATGGTTCAAATTTACCCTCTGTAAATTCTTTTGCTTCAGATGCTACTCGTTCATTACGTAATAAACTTTTCGGAGACATTACAACTAACGGTCTTGCTTCTTCACGTCCATGCATTTTTGCTTGTCTGCGTAATAAATGGAAGAATTGTGCAGATGATGTTACATTTGCAATGATCCAATTATTTTCTCCAGCCATTTGCAAGAAACGTTCTAATCTGGCACTTGAGTGCTCTGGACCTTGCCCTTCATAACCATGTGGTAATAACATGACCATATTGGATTTATCGCCCCATTTTGCACGAGCAGATGAAATAAATTGATCAAAAATTACTTGCGCAACGTTCGCAAAGTCACCGAACTGTGCTTCCCATATTACTAAAGTTTCCGGTGATTGCACACTATAACCATATTCAAAACCTAGCACAGCTGTCTCAGAAAGCGGGCTATTATGAATAGCAAATGACGCATTAGCATCTTCTAACCCGTGCATTGGGCAATATTTTTCCCCTGTTTCTGTATCATATAAAACAAGATGTCTGTGAGCAAATGTTCCACGTTCAGAATCCTGCCCGGTGAGTCTTATCGGAGTACCATCTTTTAAGATTGATGCATAAGCTAATGCTTCTCCTTCGCCCCATTCTGCTTTATGGCCTTCTGCAAGAATATTTTTACGTCGTTTAAAAACTCTGTCTAAACGTTTAAACGTATTAAAACCTTCTGGACGCTTTAGTAGATCTTCATTTAACTTTTTCAAATCTTCTAAAGGTACAGCAGTCTCATAATGGTCAATACTATTTGCTAGATAATCAGGCATTTTCACTTCAGAAATACCTACAAGTGTATCTTCTTTCATTGCACTATAAATATCTTGCAACTCTTTCTGAACTTTCGCTTTCATTTCTTTTACTTCATCTTCTGTTACAATGTTTTGTTCTTTTAAAACATTAGTAAAAATTTCTGTAACTGTTGGATGGTTATCAATTTCTTTATAAAGCTGTGGTTGTGTTGCTCTTGGCTCATCCATTTCGTTATGTCCGTAACGACGGTAACCGACAAGATCAAGTACAACATCTTTTTTAAATTCATGTGAATACTCATATGCTAATTGAATTGCACGTACGCACGCAATTGGATCATCAGCATTGACACGAATGATAGGAATTTCATAGCCCTTAGCAAGGTCACTAGTATAACGAGTAGAACGACTCTCTTTTCGGTCTGTTGTAAATCCAACTAGATTATTAGCAATAATATGAAGTGTTCCACCAACACGGTATCCTTCAAGACCACTTAAGTTCATTGATTCAGGTACAATACCTTCTCCAATAAATGCCGCATCTCCATGAATAAGTACACTAATTGCTTTATCTAAATCTTGTTTCGGATAACCTTTTTCTGTTCGTACATCTTGTGCAGCACGAGTAAAACCTGCAACAACAGGATTAACGAACTCTAAGTGAGATGGGTTGTTCGCTAACTTAATTCTTGTTGATGCTTGATCATTTTCTACAACACGGGTTGCACCAAAATGATACTTCACATCTCCTGTCCAACCATAGTTAATCCCCATCGAACCTTCAGAAGGAATTAATTCTTTATTAGGTGCATGGTGAAATTCTGAAAATATTTTATCGACAGGTTTTCCGAGAACATGTGCAAGCACACTTAAACGGCCCCTATGAGCCATTCCCATCATAATATTTTCAATTTTGTCAGCATTTGCCGATTTTACAATTTGATCTAGCACAGGTACCATTGATTCTAATCCTTCAATGGAAAATCGTTTTTGTCCAACAAAGGTTTTTTGCAAAAATTGTTCAAAACCTTCTATGTGTATTAATCTTTCTAGTAATTGTTTTTTCTCGGTATCAGAAAGTTCAAACTCAAAATTTCCAGAATCAATTCGATCTAAAAACCATTTTCTTTCTTCATCACTATTGACATGATCAAATTCAAATGATATTTTACCAGTATATTTTTTACGTAAGAACTCTACTACATCATATCCTGTTTCTAAGTTTGCAGGCGCTTTATCCCAAAGCCATGAAGCAGGGATTGCTCGTAGGTCATCATTATTAATATTGTACGTTTCTGCATCTAACAAGTTTGTTTTTTCATCCCAACCACCGACTGCATAAATATCGGCTTCTAGATGACCATAACGTCGGATTGCATCAAGGTACTTCATCGCAGCAGTAATTTTCCGCACATCATCTGTCGAAAACTCGCCACCTGTGTGCTGTCCGCTGTCAATATGATCCAACCATTTAGGGGCACCATGTTCATCAAATACTGCTTTTAAAGAAGGATCAACTGCATTCGGATCCTCTTTATATAATTCGTATTGTTCTTCTACATATCCCATGTTTGGACCATAAAAATTTTTCCAAAACTTCTCCCTAGGCTCTGCACTCTGTGCCACGTCTTATACCCCCATTAGATATTGACTTTTCCGTATTTAATACGAAATTTACACTCTGCTTTCATTATAGAACTGTCCGATAGCTTGAGCAACTAATAACCCCTGAAAAGGGCGAAACAACTATGTATGCGCTACCTTTTAGTAGTATCCAGTTTTTACAGACTAATTTATGTATATTTATAATAATTCATGTTACGCTATTAAAAAAACTCGGCTTTTTGATTAAGTAAATTACATCGAGTTGTAGTGAATAAACATTTACACTTATCTAGTAATAAATGATTGTCTGCCGAGTTAATTATATATAAAAATACGCAGAGAGGAAAATGCTATTATGAACTTTAATGGTTTTAGTGATGCAGATTTTAATATCTTTCATATAGATGGATTAATTCCTAGAAAAAGGGCGATTGAAGATAATATTCAACCTAAGTTTAGAGCAATTGGTGATGTTTTAACTGATGACCTGTCTAGTATGATTGGTTCAGAAATGTATTTACATATTGCTAGACATGCGAGGCGAACGGTCAATCCTCCAGACGATACCTGGCTGGCAATTGCGGGAAATAAGCGTGGTTATAAAAAACACCCTCACTTTCAAATCGGTCTTTGGGATGATCGTGTCTTTATTTGGCTTGCGTTCATTTATGAATTGCCAGGTAAATCAGAAATAGCTAGTACTTTTTTACAACATATAAGCGAAATAAAAAACCTACGTGCAGATAATTATGTTATCTCACTGGATCATACGAAAAAAGATGCAACCTCGATTGAAAATATCGATTTAAAAAGTGCACTGGAACGATTTCGCGATGTGAAAAAGGCTGAGTTTTTAATCGGTAAACAACTGTTTCCAAATAATCCGATTTTAAAAGACGGTGATGCATTTATTACATTTGCAAGACAGACGTATGAAAACCTTATCCCATTATATCGGCTTAGCTATCAATAATCGACATTTTTATGGATAAACTATTGTTTGAGTTCACAAATGGGTGTTAAGCCGTTATAATTAGGACAGATATCATTATCGTTTTTACGAGGAGGAATTCACATGAAACTTATATTAATCATAGCCGTTAGTTTAACATTCATTACTGCTTGCCTAACCTCAGCATACGTAGCAAAACCAGGCGTACCAAAAAACAATCAATGATAGAATCGTCATGTGACTTTGATTACATGACGATTTTTCATTTTTTTGATTATTACTTTTGTTTTTTTAGGGAAGCGTCGAATAGCCCGCACTTAGTGGACTCTTTGCACTTATGGAATACTAGTGTTTAACTTATCTTTTTCAATCAAAACATATCCGGAAATTGCTTGTATAATAGGCGGTATAATTGTAAAAATAGATGCAAGGGCCGCACACATAAGTAAGCTCCCAGCTAAATTTTCATTACGCTTTAATAAAGTTAGACTTAATACATTTAGTAAAACAGAAAAAACTAATGCGATTAATGGATAATTTATATATGGATTAAGATAAGATAAAACATCAGTAGCAAAACGATCCGGATGAATCTTAAGTTTGCCCTTAGCAGCATCCCGTTGTACTTTAGGGTCTTTAAAATATAATGAGGTAACTAGATTACGTGCAGTTTTATTTTGTTCTAATGGTCCTATAGAACTTAGAGATATAAACGCTGTTGTTAAAAGAAAAATAGTGAAAATAGACAAAAAAACAATTGTATGTACATGAGTTTTCATTGGCATCTCCCTTTATAATGCGTAATATCCAAAGTTTCTCAGTAAAAAGTTCTGATTTGAACAGCCCCTGCAAGATGAAGGGATCTCATTATCCCTCCCTATCCAGTGCTTATAGTAAATAGGGCTACGCTACGCTACTACTACCATAGCGTACAGCTCTTTTCGATATGTACCGAAGTCTTTTTCTATGACGACACATATTGTTTTGCCAATAGCATAAATTAGGCTATCGAACCTGATAAAATATCTAATTTTCAATGAACGAGATTGTATTAGAAACTTTTTACCTGTCTCTATTCCAAGTATAGCATGTTTTCAGACAATTGCGATAGCGAATACACCGAACTTTCATCCCATCCCTAAAGCGGGTTCCAACGTACCGTAATGGATTTTCTCATTCGGAAAATTTGTAAAAAATTCAGCGTTTAGTCCCAAACCCTTTATAAGTGCGTGTCCAAAAAGGTGGATAAAAAGGACCAAAAAGTTCGAGGCGGCGCAGTTTCAAGCAGCGGAATGGATGCATTTAGATACATGAGCGAACGCTTCTAGCACGCAGAAAAAGTGCTTTCCTTTTTCAAGGAGCGGAGAAACAAGCATTCGTGCGAAATTCGCAGTGTCATTTTTACCGGACTTTTTGAACATCCTCTATAAAACAACCTTCTTTTAGGATAAATCAGGAAATCCTTGTTGACGTAGTACCTCGTAAATAACAATGGCTGCTGTATTGGATAAGTTTAATGAACGTACTTTATCAGTCATATGAATTCTAAGGCAATGGTCTTCTTTTCCTTCAATCAGCTCTCTTGGAATTCCGTTTGTCTCCCTGCCAAAAACAAAAAATAACTCTTCCTCAGGTTTACTGTAATCAAAATCCGTATAATATTTTGTTCCAAAGTTTTCGATATAATAAAATGTTCCCTGTTTGTGCTTCGAATATAATTCATCGATAGACTCATATTCAAAAATCGTTACATTTTCCCAGTAATCTAGTCCTGCTCTTCGAAGCATTTTGTCATCTGTTGAAAAACCTAAGGGATGAATTAAATGTAATGACGTATTGGTAGCTAAGCATGTACGTGCGATATTCCCTGTGTTTGCTGGTATTTCTGGTTGGTATAATACAATATTTAGTCCCATGATTAAAACTCCTTACTTATAAACTTCCTCATCTATTTTAACCGTTTATGTGAAAAAAAGCATACCTAATATTTGGAGTCCAGGCGGCTGAATCTGTATAAGTCCAAAACCTATGCTTACTATTATCTGTATGGGCGTTTACAAGCGGATTTCCAGCCCTATCATAACCGACAACGATTGTCGTATGATCCCACCTGTTATCACCTTCAAAATCATAACAAATAACATCACCCGGAGAAAGTTTCTGTGCAAATCCCACTTCTGTTGCTTGCATACCAGTCTTAGAGGTTTTTAAATACCAATAAAGCGAATGGGCAACAGACCAACTAAAACTCCAATTATTTTTCCGATACCACCAACCACGTTCCCGATTAGGTTCTCCCCACATCGGAGCTCCTCCTGCAAATAAACATTGGGAAATATAATTTGTGCAATCAACCGCAAACTGTTGAAAAGCCGGATTATAATCATTCCACCACAATTCAGCATATTCTACCGCTTTTTGCCGATCATACATAAAGCCGTTCATAGAATTCTCCTCTCAGAAAGTTAGGCGTCCAATTAAAACGCAAAAGGCACTTTTACTGTGATCAAATAGGTCAGTTGACTATGAGTGAATGTTGAGTGGCTCATACTTTATGCTAACTCACAAATAAACATGCTAAGTGGCTAGAACAATATGCGAGGCCACTTGCACAATATGGAGATAGCTCATTTTTGAACAGAAAAATTGCGTTTAAGCATCGGACGTTTAAATAAAAAATTCTCTCACTTATATATATGAGAGAATTTTTTCAATATCCTAATTTGCTTTTGTGAATTCTAAGCCTTTTTCCATTTCTACAATTACTCGTTCGTCTTTTTCCTTTGTCATTGCTTGCTCAATTGCTTCGCGCGCTTTTGTCGTTCCAATTTTCCCAAGTGCCCAGGCAGCAGTACCACGAATGACTGGTCTTACATCTTCTGTCATAACAGCAATTAAATCATCGATTGCCGTTTCATCTTTAAAATGAGCAAGTCCAATCATTGCGTTTCGTTGGAGTGGATTTTTCCCTCGCCAAAATCCAGAAACAGTCCCAAATTTTTCTCTAAATTCACGATTAGACATTCGCAGCATTGGGCGTAACAACGGTTTAGCTACTTCTGAATCCGGTTCAAATTCTTCGTTTAAATGAAAATCAATCCCTTTATTATATGGACAAACTGCTTGACATGTATCACATCCATATACTCTTGTACCAACCTTTGCTCGAAATTCATCTGGGAGAAAATCTTTCGTTTGCGTCAAGAATGCTAGGCATCTCTGTGCATTAAGTTGTCCACCTTGAACAAGTGCTCCGGTTGGACAAGCATCCAAACAAATACGACAATCCCCGCAACTATCTTCTACTGGTTTATCTGGTATAAAAGGAATATTTGTAATCATTTCTCCTAGATAGACCCAAGAACCAAACTCTTTCGTTATCATCATTGTATTTTTACCTGAAAATCCTATGCCAGCTCTTTCGGCTACTGCACGGTCACTTAACTCTCCCGTATCGACCATCGTTTTATAAGAAAACTGAGGTACTCTCGTTTGAATATAGTCTGCCAATTTTTCTAATCGTGCACGCAATACATGATGATAATCTGTTCCCCAAGATGCACGACAAAAAATACCGCGTCGTTCTCCCGGTTTACTTTTAGGAGGGTTATTAATTTTTGAAGGATAAGCAAGTGCGATGGAAATAATTGATTTTGCCCCAGCCATTAACCTTTCAGGCTCGGTTCTTTCCTCTACAGAACCTTTTTCAAAACCTGAGGAATAATTTAGTTTTTCCCGTTCTATTAGCCGCTGTTTTAATTCTGTAAAAACGTCAGCCGATGCAAATCCAATTTTATCAATACCGATTTCTTTACTATAAGCTTTAATTTCTTGTTTTAATGTAACAACATCCAAACGAGTCACCTCCTTCTCAAATGTAAATTCCAAATAAATAATATCATGAACGAATGTATCAAATGAACTAATTTACATTCTGGTGAATAAGATGTAAAATACATTAGTAAAACTTGGCTTTTGACAATCCTTAATGGCAAAAGCCCTAGTTGCACTTATGCAGTAAGAAATAATTTCTTATCTGCCAAGTAAATAAGGGGGATAATCTAATGTCAATGTATCCAATAATTATGTCACAAGGTAAGTTTACACATAAAGACAGTTTGCAATTTCCTTATGAAGAGCGTGGCCTCCAGTTTGGAGATGGCGTATATGAAGTAATCCGCATTTACAATGGAAAACTTTATTTATTAAATGAACATGTGGATCGTTTATTCCGTTCATTAGATGCAATTCGAATCGAAATTAAGCAATCAAAGGACGAAATTACTACACTATTATCTGAATTAATCTCAAGAAATAATATGGAACAAGATGGTTTTATTTACTTACAAGTATCAAGAGGTACAGCACCACGTATTCATACATTTCCTGAAGCAATTGAACCGAATATTTATGCATATCTAGTAAATCAATCTCGTAATTTGGAAGGTTTAGAAAATGGTGTTAGCACGATTACATTGCCTGATGAACGCTGGCAAAATTGCTATATTAAAAGTCTAAACTTGCTCCCAAATGTCCTTGCAAAGCAAACTGCAATGGAGCAAGGATGTTATGAAGCGATTCTGCATATTGATGGACGTGTAACGGAATGTGGCTCGTCAAATATTTTTCTTGTGAAAGATGGAAAAATTTATACACACCCTGCAACAAACCGAATATTAAAAGGGTGTGTGCGCATTGCTGTTGAACGTTTTGCTAAAGAGTTACAAATCCCATTCATTGAAGAGGCGTTTACTGTAGATGATATTCACGATGCGGATGAAATGTTCTTAACGAGTAGTATGTCCGAAGTCCTGCCGATCATAGAAATTGACAACAAACGAATTGCTGATGGAAAACCAGGTGAAATCTCAAGAAAGCTTCAAAAGGCTTATGAAATAGACACACAATTAATACTTGAAAAAGTGAAATAAGAGAAATTCCTGCCAGTAAATGAGGCAGGAATTTTTTACATATATTTTTCTATAAAGGTTGTAATAGTTTGCAAATAATCCTCACGATATAAAACGAATGATTCTCCATGATTTGCGCCTGGATATGTGGCAATCTCACTTGTACTTTTCGTATTTTCATATAATTCGTTTGTCATTTCTGTTGGTACAAATGTATCCGACTCACCTGAAATATATAAAATCGGGACTTCTGCTTGTTTAACTTGATTAAGTGCAGACGCTTCAGTTAACGAATAATCAGCTTTTAGTTTTGTTACGAAACTAGTTGTCGGTAACACTGGTTTGTCTGGTAAATGAAACATACGCTTCAATTGGTATGCAAATAAATCGTAAACAGAAGTATATGGACTATCGGCGATAATAGCTTTCACATTGTTTGGCAGTTTTTCGCCAGAAGCCATTAAAACAGTTGCTGCTCCCATCGATAAGCCATGCATCACGATTTCCGTATCTGGGCCATTTTTTTCGATTAATATGTTCATCCAGTCGGTAAGATCTTGGCGATCATGCCAGCCGAAACCATAATAATCTCCCTCACTCTGACCATGACCACGGAGATCTGGTGTAAACACATTATATCCGAGATTTTCATAATAGTACTCGCTGAATAACCCCATATCGAATGCATTTCCAAGGTATCCGTGTGCGAAAATTACTGTTTTATTTGTTGGCTCTTTAGCAGGTAAATAATATCCTTTAAGTTTCAATCCATCAAAAGAAGTCATTTCAAGCGATTCAAAAGGTTGTTCTCTCATCCAGGAAATCCAATCCCCTTCTAAAAACTCACCTAACGTCTCTGCGGAAACTTCTAAATCTTCATTCCCTTGCAGAAAATCTTTCGGACCACGTTTTATTGCTAAGTCATAAAAGTAAAAACTCGCAGCAACATCTATAATTAAAAAACCGCAAAGAACTGCGGAAATTCCTATCATCCACTTCTTTTTCTTCATTTCTATTCCCCCTTGGATGAGGTTTCTCTTATTCTATTATAATAGAAATGAAAATATTAATCTGCATATTTTATCTGGTGTTTTTTTACAGTATAGGGATGTGGATGGAGAACTACTTTCCGGGGATAAATCGAGTTAAAAGAAAAGGATCGCTATTAATGGAATAGTCGCGATCCCTTTGATTGGAGTAATTTATGCAATCGTTTATTAATAGGACCTTTTAAAAATAATCCAGCTAAAACAAACATCACTCCGAATATGAAGAGAAATAATATGTCGCGAAACACTCGTTGCCATATAATACCGCCAACTGCTTCCCGCATCAGATCAACAGCATATGTAAATGGTAAAAATGGGTTTATTGATTGGAAAAACTCCGGTAGTAATACGACTGGGTAAGTCCCACCTGATCCGGCAATTTGTAAGACGAGTAAGACAATAGCTATTGCTTTTCCTACATCTCCAAAAATGGAGACAACAGTATACACGAACAACATGAAGATAATACTAATAAATAAACCAAAAAGAATGAACCAAAGCTTGCTACTTACCCCTACCCCAATAAAGAATATATCACCAAAGGTTACAATGGCTGTCTGTAATAAACCAATTGTAATAAAAGTAAACATTCTCCCAACATACATTTCTTGTGGTTTTATTTGTTCTGCATGTGGTATGTCGGTTGAGAGCAGTGAAATTAATAACAGTGCACCGACCCAAATGGATAATACCGTATAAAATGGCGTCATACCAGTTCCATAATTTTGAACCGGAAATAATTCATTTTTATTTAAGACTACAGGTTCTGAAAAGAAACCACGTTCCGCTTCTGGATTATTTCGAAGCAACTGAATAATATCATATACATCTGCCTCTGCTTGTAACTTTCTAATCCGATTTGCGACTTCTTTCACTTTATCATTGATATATGGAAATTCTCCTAATACGCTTTTCAACATACCTTTTCCTTCACCTAAATGAGTACTCGTATCGGCAAGCAACTTTTCAACTTTTGGAATTGTCGATTGCATTTCGGTAAGCATGTTTTTCGCTTGTGTAATCGTTGTCCTTCCTTCTTCTAGCTTATCATGTACTGCTTGTTTAATTTCCTCATTATATATCTGAATAAATTCATCCAAGTTGGTACTAGTGACAGTTCCAAGTTCCGTTATTCTTCCAGTTACTTCATTCATTTTTTCTTCACTTTCGGTTACTAATTGTCCGAAACCGTCAATTTCTGCTTGTGTACTTTGTAGCGATGTTTTAAGTGCTGTTATTTTTTCCAAAGCATTTGCAATTTGTGGATTCTCCTCTGTAGAACTTTCCTGTACTACGGATAGTGCTTGTTCTACTTCTTGCATTGTTGCTAAAGAATTATTGATATGGTCCTTGATCTCGTTTCCAGCTGTTTCACGTTTCTGTTTAATATCAATTTCCTGAAAGCCAGTTATCAATTCCTTTACTTGATTTAATGTAGCTTGAGTTTTTTTCAAATCTTCCTCTATTTTGGGGCCAATTTCATTTAAGCGATTCTTTGCTTTATTTAATAGTTCTAATGCTTTATCCGTCTCTTCTAATCCACTTGCTGTCATTGACTTTGCTTTTGGTATCATATTAGTAGCTTTTGTTAATATCTTCTCTGCTTCATCTGCATCCTGACTAGTGCTAGTTAATAAATTATGAACCTCCGGCAATTCTTCTTCTAATGTAAATATATACCTTTCGAACTGTTTTAAATCTGGAAGATCTGCTTCAAGTTCGATACCGATTTGATTAAACATGTCAAAAATAATCCCATTGACGGTCGCAATAAATTCACTACTTATTTGTTCGACAATTACGGATGCACCTTTTTCTGTAATTTTCGGAGCAATCGCATTTATTTTTTCGTTTACATAATATTCTATCTGCGCTTTTTCAGGTTCCGTTCTTATCACTGTCCCTAACGTTTCTGAAAAATTTTCGGGTACGATAATAACAGCAAAGTAATTTCCATATTGAACTTCATCCATCGCTTTTTCACGATCTACAAACTGCCAATTAAAATCATAATTTTTACGTAATGTATCAACTAACGTATCTCCAACATGAACTTCTTGGTCTCGAATTAATGCTCCCTTATCCTCATTGACAACACCGATTGGAATTTGATTTGTCTGTGCATAAGGATCCCAAGATGCTTTAATATTTAACCATGCATAAAGGGAGGGCAAAATAATGAGCCCTCCTATTATTATAGCAACAACCCAATTCGTTGTTATATTTTTTATATCAAGCTTATAAACATCCCAGCTATTTCGCATATTTGTCATTCCATTACTTTTTGGCAGATAAGAAAGTATAAAACTTTCCTACTGCATAATAAGTGCAACATTAGTTCTCGCCAAGGCTTGGCGATAAGCCAAGTTTTCTAATACTGCCTTTTATATTCCCCAAATAATGTAGAAACATGCGAATTAAGAAATATATCTTTTTTCCATTAAATGAATGCCGATCCCAGTCATCAACACTGTCATGAAGAGCAAAATAATAACGGGATATAAAATTTGTTCCATTGAATAACCATTACTTGTAACACCATATAATGCTTCCATCCCATACGTAATCGGTACAAACTTTGACAGACTAAGCATGAATTTTGATTCAACTATTTCAAGGGGCCAAAATGCACCACCAAGCATTGCGGATCCTAATGAGACAATTGGAATAACTGCGTTGAATTGCTGGACCGTTTTAACAAGACCTGTTATTAAAATAGAAAGAGCAACAATTGATAACACATACGGTATTAAAAGAATAGCAATTTGCCAAAAAGTACCTTGAAAATCAATTTTAACAATATAGCGAAACACGAGAAATACGATCAGAACTTGAATATAACCAATTAGAAAGCTATAAAGAAAATTAGCTATATACATTTCCCATTTTCGAACAGGTGACAAAATCATCCGGTCCCATAAACCGCTATTTTTCTCAAGTATGATCTGAAACACACTAAAAGCGATCGTATAAATAACAAAAAACAATGAAAAACCAAATAATGGATGTAGATTGCCATCATAAATAAAAGCGTTTTGGCCATGAAACGTTTCTGATTTAATGGTAAAGACAGGGTTTTGAACGAAATCTTCTTTTAAATTATTTTCGCCTGAAACTGTTTCTAACTGTTTTATTTGCTTTTCCTTTACATAAGCATCTTCCACTGATTGTTCGAGTAAATTAACATTCGGAGAGTCTATCCCTACGATAATTTTAAAATTATCCTGTTGTAAGATTAATCCAAATTCACGCTTTCCACTACTTATTTTCTTATCCAACTCTTCCTTATCGGTAACCCATTCAATTTCAAAAATACTTTGTTCTTCAAAAATATTTACAACATCTTTCACCAGGTCATCTTCTGCATAGGCAGGAACTGTCATTTTTGCAAAACTATTTCCGCCAATAATAAAAGCAAATAGGATCGACATTATTGTCATCAAAATAAATGTCCAAGGATCTCGGTATAACCATGTAAGTTTTGTGATAAAAATTCCAATCATTAGATTTGCCCCCTTTTTGGGAAACTAAGCACGGCCACCAATAGTAGTACAACAGTGAATATAACTAAATAAGAAAGATGTGGGAGGATATCAATGAATTGTTCCCCTCGCAACAGACTTAAATATGCGCTCATACTCGCTCCATTTGGTGTAAAATCTCCAATCCACTGAATAACATTGGAAATTTCACCAATTGGGAAAAAACTTCCCCCAAGCAGCGCCAGAAATGCTATTAATATAGTCGAGAAAAAATTGATGACAGATTCGGAATTCATGCGATAACTGATCGCTGTAAGTAGTGTAGATAATCCCCCAACCGCCATCGATAGAAAAATTGTTACGACGAGAAAAGAAGGAATAGGCCAAGTCACACCATATATAATCCATGAAAAACCAAAAATAATGAGTAATTGAATACATGCGAAAATGGTACCGGAAGCAAAAACACCCGTGAAATATGTCCATCTTGAAACATTAGATAAAATAACTCGATTGAAAACGTGTGACTGTTTTTCAAGAAATGCAAAGGAACCAATTGTTGTTGCAAGATATAAAACATTCATTACAGCCATGCCAATCGTATAGTATTCCTTAGACGTTACTGGCTCACTTTGCCCAATAGGTTCAATTGTTCCAAGGCTTTGTTCCGCACTAACTTCGAGTACAGTTGGATCAATCTGATTAGTTAGTGCAAATACAGACATTGTCAATTGTTCTTGAAACGATTCGACCACACTTTTTACAGCTGCTGCCCCGAGCTCTTTTGCTTCATTTTCATAAACATTTATTGAAACAGGGATCCCTTCTTCGAGCAGTAAACTTATTAACGTGTGATAAGTGTAGTTTTCAGGAATTTCAATGACAGCGGCATACGTATCATCTGCTAAGATTTGTGCTTTTTCCTCTGGGGCGACTTCTACTACTTCAATCATATTCGACACTTGCTCGAAGGCTTCTTGTTTGAGAAGACTAACAAAAGGTAAATTTTGAGCAGTTTCTATTAAAGATGTTTCGACATCTTCGGATAGTTCTCTGCTTTTTACTTCTTGAACAAACTTTTCTATTTGTTCCGCTTCGTCCGTATGTTCTATCAATGCGACTTGTGCTTCTATTTCGACGGTATCTCCACTAATAAAGCCACTTAGTGAAGCACTTAAAATGGTTATTAATATAATCGGAAGTAAGAGTAGCAAAAATAATTGCTGTTTGTTGCGGATAAAAATAATACCTTGTTTTTTCATAATCTCCCATATCATTGAATTCACCTCTAATCTCTTAAAGCTCTGCCCGTAAGGTGTAAAAAAACATCTTCTAGTGTCGGTGTTTTGACATTAACTGATTTCAGTTCAACTTTTGCCTCTGAAGCAAGTTTTGTGATCAGCTGAAAAACATTAATTTCCTTAGGGACAATGATCGTTACTGTCTCATTTTTTGTGACTAGTTCTTTTATCGTTGGCTCGTCATCAAGCGCCTTAATAAATGTTTTGTTTAAGATTTCCGCTTCAATATAAATCGTATGTTCCGACGATAAAATTTCTTTAATTTCGTCTTTCGTTCCGACTGCGATCAAGTTACCCCGATCCATGATGTAAATCCTGTCACATAAATATTCGACCTCTTCCATATAGTGACTTGTGTATAGAATCGTTAGGCCTTTTTCTTCATTTAGACGTTTCACCGTTTCTAAAATATAATTTCTAGATTGTGGATCAATCCCTACTGTCGGCTCATCCATGATGAGAAATTCCGGATCATGAAGAAGTGCTACTCCTATATTGAGTCTCCGCCGCATTCCACCAGAGAATTTTTTCACAACATCTTTTCTACGATCCGCTAACCCGATTAACTTGAGTACTTCATCTATTTTTTGTTTTAAATTACTTCCTGACATTTGATAAATACGTCCAAAAAAATATAAATTTTCTTCTGCGGTTAAGTCTTGATAAAGTGCAATTTCTTGTGGAACAACCCCCGTCACTTTTCGTAATGGAGTTGGATTTTTTAATACACTCTTTTTTTTGAAGAACACATCTCCTTCTGTTGGATCAATTAACGTAGACAGCATAGAGATTGCCGTTGATTTACCGGCACCATTTGGTCCTAGTAGACCAACAATTTCTCCTTTTTCAATGTACATATTCATATTTTTAACTGCATAAAACTGTTTGTATCGTTTCGATAGATTCATTAATTCAAGCATATAACTCCCTCCTTACTTATACATAGTTTATCTTTTAACTTGTTAAGCGAAAACTGTCTCAGGTCATAACTTGAAAGGAAAAAAATGACTTAAGTCATTTTCGCGGGAGAATTTTGTTTTTTTGATTATTAGAAATGACAGTGGATAATTGGGAGGTGAGTATATTGGTTGGGGTACTTAAATTTAACGGCGGGGATACCAGTTAACGGCGGAGGATCCAATTTATCGGCTTAAAAGGGGACACCCAATTTATCGGCGAAATGCACTTTTTAACGGCGGCTGGATGATGTTATCGGCGAATTAGGCCTTAGAATAAAAATAGCAAGACCGGTTTTGGCCCTGCCGCTTCTTATTTACTCATTTAATTCCCCATCGCTTCGATCGTTCTTCTTATACCTTCCTCATAAGGCGTCCTTGGTAATGAGCCGATATGTTGCTCATATTTTTCTCCATCCAATACAACTGGATCTTCATTTAAATACTGCATTTCCACAAACACTTATTTGCTTATTACAGAAAAAGCTCACAGAAACGAGCGAACAGACTCACTTTATTTTTTATACACCTATTGATGTCATTTTATCAACTACAGATATACGCCAACCTGATATTGTTCTAGTTAATCGAAAGCGGATTGATATACTAACGAACCGTGGAATAGAAGGGACGCCAGATCTAGTTATCGAAATTCTTTCCCCTTCTTCTTTAGAGCGTGATAAAATTGATAAACTAAAAACTAACGCAGAATACATGATTCCTGAATATTGGATTGTAGATCCCAATTCTTATGTTTTAGAACAATATTTATTAACAAATGACCGTTATGAAATTATTAATGTTTTTCAAGCAATGGAAACTATGTCTTCACCAACCATCACCAGTGTTTCCTTTACAATGCAGGATATTAAGAAACGTATTCCATTATTAAATAATAACAAATAAACTTTATGATCAACCATCAAAAATCTTTATTCAATTCCTAAGAAATATTATGCTTCACAGCAAAGATCGCTAATTGTGTCCGGTCTCTTAAATGTAATTTTTGCAAAATTGTCGTTACATGATTTTTTACCGTGCCGATAGATAAGTACAACTCTTCAGAGATTTCTTTATTTGTTTTCCCTTCCCCTACTCGTTTTATAATCGCAAGCTCACGTTCTGTTATATTTTCTGGAATTTCTTCCTCCTGCCATTTTCTTTTCAACAAATTCGGGATAACTTTTGCCGCTACTTCTTCTTGTATTGGTAGCCCGTTTTTCATCGTGCTGTATACTGCTTGAATTAACTTTGCAGAATCTGCTGTTTTTAATAAGAACCCACTTGCTCCGTCTTTCAATGTTTCAAGTGCATACTCTTCATCATTAAAAGTAGTTAAAATTAAAATTTTAACTTCCGACCATCTTGCTTTAATTAGTCTAGTTGCTTCCATCCCGTTCATCACTGGCATACGTACGTCTAGTAATATAAGATCTACTAAGTGATTTTTTTCCAAAATTTCAATCGCTTCTTTTCCGTTCCCGGCTTCATGAACGACAGTAATTTTTTTATCTTGTTCTAACATTACTTTTAATCCTTGTCGGACAATATCTTGATCATCGACTATCATTACCTTCCACACATCATCACCCCTTACTCATATGGAATCATCCCTTGAATTACAAAATCCGCTTCTGTCTGATACACTTCGAGTTGACCGCCAACTTCAGTAACTCTTGCTTGCATATTGTTTAACCCAAAACCGAACGTAAATTTCTCACGTGTTCGAATCGGGTTTGAAATTGTAAAAGCGAGTGAGCCAATAGCAGATTTACCGATAACAATATGTACTTGTTTCGATATTGCATGACGCATCACATTCGTTAATGCTTCTTGAATAACTCGGTACAATACAACTCCATTTTCATTTGAAAGAGGGATCGATAATACCCCCTCCTTCACAGTAAATTCGATCAATAACTGACTTTCTGCTTCGAGCTTGCGAATTAACTGGACAACAGCTGCAATTCCTTTTGTTTCTATCTCTTGTAGCGTCTGGACCGCTTCTCGAGTTTCTAGTAAACTCTTATTTGCCATCTCTTTTAACTCGGTTAAATAGTCACTCGGCTCTTGAATAGAGAGCATTTCCAGTTTCATTATTAATGCCGTTAACCGGTGTCCCACAGAATCATGTATTTCACGAGCAATTCGCGTCCGTTCATCCGCTTTTGCCATCTCTTCTGCCGATACATGCATTCGTTTTAACTGTCGATACTCTGACAATAGCCCTTCATACAACTCTTGTTGGTTCTTTCTATCCAAAACAAGTTCATTCAACTGAATCATGAATAAAACAAATAATGCCCCGATAATCAGCGCAGGTAACAGAGCTTTTCCTTGATAAACGATTAATCCAATAACGAATAGAAAGTTTATCGTGATAAAAAAATACATCACTTTTTTTGAAAATCGAAAGAGTGCTATCCCGACTACTGTTAATAAAAGTATTGAGGTATAAAAAGCCTCTTCAATGACGAAACCATGGATCAACAGTATGACTGATAATAGGATGTATAAGTATATGGGAGTATTTTCATTAGATAGGAAAAAAAAGATCGTCAAACTAGCAGTCAACATGAATAAACTAAAAATAAGTTGACCGCTAGATTGATAGAGCATCATTATCCAGAGAAATCCAAATACTAAAAATCGAATTAAAAATTGGTTCATGTTTTTCCTCCGAAGTACACATGCATTATTTTTTTGCAACAATGAGTGAGGAACAATAGATGTTGTGATATACATGTTACGAATTTACTCAGCATATTGGAATCGACTCGACATCTCGAAAACAACTCGGCATCTTGGAAATCCGCTCAACTTCCTAGAAATTCGACTTGACGTCTTTGAAATTCACCCAACATGTTTTTAAAAACTATGATTAGGAATAAGCTGTTCCAATAAGCCCTATAAGAGGATGTTCAAAAAGTCCTGTAAAAATGACACTGCGAATTTCGCACGAATGCTTGTTTCTCCGCTACTCATGTATCTAAATGCATACATTCCGCTGACGGGAACTGCGCCGCCTCGAACTTCTTGATCCTTTTTATCTTTTTGAACACGCACTATAATAAAAAGATCGAGAAAAGCGAATTCCTGTTGATCACAGCATGATGTTCAATATGGAGAAGAACTATTCATACCAAGCATTACGCAGGATTAAAGTAGATGAACACTAGTTTAAAAATACTTTTACTCAAAATGTTAATATTCTATTAAAATAACATTTTCTATTGATTCTAGCTCAAAACGCTTATTGTCAATGATATTTTCATTAGTCTGTACAGGGATAAGAGTCACTTCCGATGTCCATAAATTTTCTGTTGCATCATTCGTACTTATCTCGTCTTGCTGTTTTAAATTTCTTTCCGAAACATCTTGGGGTATGATACCAATATTCTGGGGCCTTTCTTCTATTTCAATTGGAATATAACTATTAGTAAAAAAAGAAAGGGACATTCCACTTGAAATAATAAACGTCATTATGATGATAGAAAAAAAAGTAATCATTTTACTGTTTTTTTTAGATTTTAATATTTTCAACAACCGACGTTTTAAGTTTGTGTGTTCATCTGAAAATGTTGTACCTAAAAAATTATATCTTGTATCTTGATTTGCTCTACTTATTATATTTAATAACGTTTCTCCATACTTTTTTCTGTCAGCATGAGACATTTTTATTACAATATCCTCATCACAAGAAAGTTCACTCCACTTGTTGATATTTTTTTGTAATATGTAAATGAATGGATTATACCAGTGTAAAATCATAGCAAGTAACATGGCTTGTTTTACCCATAAATCCTTTTTCTTAAAATGCGTTAATTCATGTTTGATAATCAAATCTAATTCATCATCTGGAATGTCATACATTGGTAGAACAATAGTAGGTTTAAAAACACCGAGTAAAATAGGACTTATATTTACACTGCAAAACATTAAATTTATATTTGTAGTAAGATTCATTTCGTTCATGTTTTTTTCCAGAAGAGATTGCGCAATAGTATCTCTTGATGTAGATATACAATTTGCCTTTAATTTTTTCATGAAATTATGATGTATATATAGAAATCGAAAGCTAGTTATGACAGCACCTAGTAACCAAATGACAAGGATAATTTGAATAACAATCACTGGTAGAGATAGGCTGTTCTGATCGATGGGAAAGTGACTAAATGCATAATTGAACTGCTGTTCACGTTTAAATAAAGACAATAAATCTAATATTAAAAAGACAGGGACGATATATAGAGAAAGAACAATTTTTCTAATCCAATAGTGCCAATTAGCATTCAATGTTTTTTTAAAGATATAAGTAATTAAATAAGACAATATTAGAAGAGTAGTCCCTGCAATCGACAAAGTAATAAGCATGCTGAGCAAATTATTCAATTTTTCACACCTACTTATCTGCAAACCATTTTTTAAGTTCATCTAATTCATTAGGAGTTATTTTGTCCTCATAAAGTGTTGCTAAAAAATTCTTTAATGAACCTTGATACATAGTGTCCAACATACTCTGTGCTTCTTTCCTCTTATACTCTTTAAAAGTAAGACATGGGGTATACGTATTTGCTCTTCCTTCTCGTTTTACAGATAACAAGCCTTTATCAACAAGTCTAGATAAAAAGGTTGCAATTGTTTGCCCTTTCCATTCCTTCCCCTCTTTTGCAAAAAATATATCTAATAATTCATTGGATTTAACTGGACGATTCATTTTCCAAATTACTTGCATTACTTTCATTTCTGTTTCTGATAAACTTTGAAATTTCTCCAATATGTTCATCTCCTAAAATAATAATAGTTTGCAAAACAACTACTACGGTGATATAGTACATATAAACTACGTGCTTGTAGTTTGTTCAACTGACATTTCTTACTGTATCATATAACATCTCGAACATCCTTTCAAATCATATTAACAATACTCAACAAGGTTGATTAGACTATTATGTTTTGTATAAAATTAATATTTTCTTTTAATGGGGGTGGGTCACTTGGTGTAGAATATAGATTTTTTAAAAAAGTTGGATGTATGTAGATTGAATTATTTAGCATAACTTGTTTCAGATTCATATTTTTTGAGAAATTAGAATTAAAAAATATTATTGGGAAGATTTAAAATGAAGTTTGTTAAAAAAATATTCGCTAGTAGTTTGGCCGCTCTTATACTCTGCACAGTCCTTGTAACTGGAAGTGCATTTGCAAATACAAGTTCGAAATCTGTCACAGGCTACGGAGAATTAACAGGAACTTTATCCGGAAAAAGTTATACAACAAAGGTAACTAAAAACCCTGATAGAGCGTATTTAACAATTAAAGGAAGTATGCAAAATAAAAAGGGACAAACTGTTGTTAATACACAACAACTTTCTAGTTCAAGAGGAGCTAAAAATCTTAGAGGGAAATGGTCATCTGTTCCTTCAAGTATTTATGTAATCTACGGCACTCATGGGGTACAAGGCGGTAGTAAATATGGTCCAGCAGCAGTTTATACTTATACTCATCCATAAAAACTGTTGAATAAAGGAATGTTCGTATACGTGTTAACAAATTGTTTTGTTTTATATGCACGGTACGAACATTTCTCTATTATTATGGAAAATGTCATTGTGTATCTTAACTAATACTACTTTGAAAAAACTTTACAAATAGAAAGTATGGAAAGGAGAAATATATGTTGAACAAACGACTACTTTTTGCATATGGGTTTCTGCTTACTACGTTTTTTCTGATTATCACAGGGTGCTCTAAAGATAAGGTAGAGGAAGAAAAAGAACAAGCAGCAATCAGTGATATGAATGATAATCCATTTGAAATAGATGAAGAAAACGCTGTTATTATGGGCTCTATAAGTCATGGTTACGCCAACTTAGAATTAGACGATAATGATGAGGTACTACCTTTAACCTATGATGGTGGGGAATTAGTATTAGATTACGAGGTTCAAGCAGAGGGAAAAGCTACTAATATTGGCTTTCTAGTGTATGTAGACGGTATTGCACAACCATACAAGCTTAATACGACGGATTCAGATTATCAATACATGCATATTATTGATTTAAAAGAAGAGAATGTTGACACACCATTTCAATTTATTTTTACACCGATTACTGGAGAAAAAGGAGAAACAGTTAATATTACTATCACTAGCATATACCATCCTTCCTTTATTCCAGATATGAAAGAAACAACCTCTTACGGTGGTTATCACGAGGCGTTGGCAGGAACACGTCCAATAGAATTTCATGAAAATCCTGAACCGCTAGATTTGACGGAGTTACCTACAAATAAAGTGTTAAAGGATGTACGTTTCATAACAGAGTCCGTGACCGATGATTTATTGGAAAGATTAGGTGGTGGAGTTATGACAATTGATCTAGAAATGTTAGAAGTAGATGTTTTTAATTTAGTCGAGATCGAAGATAAACCAGATATGGAAACAACTTTTCAAATAAATAATCAAGGCAATGTACATATGAGGTTAAAAATACTTGGTATACCAGGAGCAACATATCAAAACACTTTTTATTTGAATCATCAAGCGCTCTCCGATCAAAAAGGAAAGACTTCATTTGAAACAACATTGACGAAAGGAGATGTGTCTGTGATTGATGTTGAACTTGATGTCGAAACATTAGATGATTTTAGCACTTTTTATGTTGCTTCAACACCAGTAAATCCAGAAGACTTTCATGAAGATGTTATTACGTCTGTAAAAACATCATCTGTTTTATTATATAAATGATTGGAGTATCAGCCATGAAATCAAGATTTACTATTTCTATATGTGTTCTATTTATACTTTTCGTTACAGGATGTACAAATCCAGAAAAGGAAGCAGAGCAAGAGGAAAAAAAAGATACTTCCATAGGTATAGAAGAAAAGACGAATCCCTCCCTTCCTTCTATATCTACGGAAGACACTTCGAGTTTGGAAGAAGTAAAAGGAGAGATACGTCATGTGCATTATGCTGGCGATGGGAAAATTTTGATATCCGCAGAAATGTTATATCTATATGATCTAGAAACAGAAAGCATTCTAGCAGAAATTTCACAAGAACCATCAGAGAATGAGCAGGCTTGGTCGATTGATAACGGCTATGTGGTTATTCAAGAAACGGAAGATGACAGTATTAGTATGACAGAATGGGAGCCTAATTATCAAGGTACTTTCTATAACGAGGAGCTAAAACAAGTTTTTGATTTTGACTTCAATCAATTGCTGGAAGAAGACGATTTATTAATGTCATTTAAGCAAATTTCCTTTAATCATGATGGAACGCACATGGCTTATGCAACCGACTCAGGTTTATATGTTTATGATTTCAAATTAGAAAAAAAGACAAAAGTACTTGATTTAGTAGCTGATAATCTTGAGGAACGTTCCAACATAGCGGCATTAGAACAAATTGGCTTTATTAATGGTGGAACAAAGATAGCTTTTAAAGCTCAAACATTACCATCACAACTGGATCAACCATCTTATGATACTTGTGGAATGGTTAATATAGATGGTACTGATTTGTCTAATCAAACGTTCGATAATTACACTTGTAAAGAATTGATCTCTTATAATGACTGGGTGTTATTAACTGAAGACGTAACAAATGCTACTGGAAGATTAATGGTGATGGATGCTAAAACAGAAAAAATAACCATCCATACACTGACAGAGAAAGAAGAAAGCGGTATCGTTACAGGCTCTGACAAAGGAGCATATTTTGCGACTTTTCATTCATCAGATAAAGAGTTCATCATCCGTATTTATGATACTAAGACTGGAGAATTGATAAAAAAACTACAGAAACCAGTTGATGAAAAGGCACTTCTTGATCGAATGCCGGTTCTAAAAGTATTGGATGATACAAGAAAAATCATTATTTTATTAGGTTCTAAACAAGAAGATATAGAGACGAAAATAATGATTGATCAATTTTAAATCCATTATTTTAAAAGGAGCATCTACTATTGAAAGTATCATTTGAAAGAATTTCTAAAAAATACAAGAAAAAATGGGTACTAAAAGATTTCACTTCCCATTTAGAATACGGTATCTATGGTCTACTGGGCGAAAACGGCGCTGGTAAAACCACATTAATTAATATATTTGTTGGTATTTTAAAAAGTGATCAAGGTAGGATATTAATTAATGGTACTGACGTTAAAAAAATTGGTATTGATTTTCTATCTCATATAGGTTATTTACCGCAGTATCCTCAATTTTACAAAGAGTTTAAAGTCATGGAGTTTTTACGATATATGTCTGTACTAAAAGGAATACCAAAAGAACAAGGAGAAAAAAGAGCAAAAGAATTATTAGAAATGGTCAATTTAAGTGAAGCTAAGGATATGAAGGTTGGTGCTCTATCGGGAGGAATGCGACAACGCGTTGGTATTGCTCAAGCAATGCTTAATGATCCGGATATTTTAATTTTAGATGAACCTACAGCTGGGCTTGACCCCCAAGAAAGAATTCGATTTCGCAACTTAATTACGAAGTTTTCAAAAAATAGAATTGTCTTGTTAGCGACACATATTGTATCAGATATTGAGCATGTAGCTAATCAGGTTATTTTACTAAAAGATGGAGAACTTCTTAGGCAGGGAGCTCCTCAGAAACTTACAGATGAAATAATGGGAAAAGTTTGGTCTATCACAGCGACAGACGATGCTTTAGAAGAAATGCTTCATCTTAAAATTAGTAGCATGATGCGAGATGACCAAGGGATACATTTAAGAGTGATTGCAGACGATAAACCCAATGACCATGCTGTTCATGTAAAGCCAAACTTAGAGGATGTATTCTTGTATTATTCTAGTGAGGGTGAAAAATGGTGAGATTGTTCTTTTTTGAGTTTCGAAAACATTTCATGAAAAAATCTTTAATAATCGTAATGATATGCTTTAGTTTATTAAATGTTGCGAAAATATATAGTGAATATCATGAGAAATCACTATTATCCTCATCAGCTAATCCGGACTGGCATGAACTTTATTGGGGTGAACTCTATGAAAAGTTTAAGGGAGTTATGACCAAGCAAAAGATTGAATCGTTAATGTCTATCTATCAACCATTAGAGCAACAAACAGCGGATAAGACTGCTAGTACTGAAAGCAATAATCCGAATACATATACTGGAAATCTATACAACGATCATCTATTTTTTAAATGGAATTTTGTTGACCCGATGGAATATTCTTATATGTACCAACAGTATGCAAATGATGTTGTAAAAAACGCTAACGAAAACTTATCTTTTTTTGAATCGCTAGGAAATGATTATGAATATAAAAAAAACAGCATCATACTAGATCGATTTCAAGGAAGAAGTATCGATTCATTTTCCTATACCGAAATGTTTCAATACTATATTCATTATGATTTTTCTGCTTTTCTTGTCATATTAATATGTTTATATGCTTTAATGAGTGTATTCGTAACGGAAAAGGAAACAGAAATGGATGTACTTTTGTTGACCACTAAAGCAGGTGGACAAAAAACTATTTTTGCCAAGCTGTTTTCTGCCTCCATCTTTGTTTGTGCTGTTTCCTTTTGGTTTGGACTCATTGATTTTATTGCATTTGCTAGTTCTTTCGGTTCTTTAGAAGCGAAATTTTCACCAATATATGCCATTGAAAATTTTGCAGATACCGCCCTGAATATAAGTTTAGGAGAATATGCACTAATATCATTAATGGTAAAGACGATAGGATTTTTGATCGTTTCGTATCTGTTTTTATTCGTTTCATTATTCTTTAAAAATGCTTTACTTCCATTTATCATTAGCTTGTTTTTTGCGTTCGGATTGATTTATTTTCAAGAAGCATACATGGGTTCGGAGCGAATCATCTTGAAGGTGATTAATCCATTTTCTTTAGTTGTTCATCGCATGTTATTTAGTGGTACAGAGTTTGTGAATATATTTGGGTTTCCTATGCTTAGCTATACAGCAGCTATCTGTTTTGGAATAATATGTGGAGGAATTTTTCTGTTAGCCATTTTCATCTTTCAAAGAAAAAATACTATATACCGAATCGGGGTGAAGCAACGTGGCGATATGGTGGTATGAGATTAAAAAAATGTTTTATTATCAAAAAGGATGGCTTTGGGTTAGTTTATACTTTAGTTTTAGTTTAGCCTTTCTTTTCATTTTTGATACGCCGAAAAATCCAGAAATAGTAATGAATACTTCTGATTATCACTATTATTTAGATTTGGTACATGGCCCGCATACAGAAGAAACCGAGCAACTATTTAAAAATGAAGCTGCTAAAATTTCTGAAGCGCAGGTAGCATTGACAAAAATATATGACGATTATTATGATGGGCATATTTCAGAGAAAGAACTACAAGATTCAATTCCTAGCTTAGAAAAAATAATAGAGAATGAACAGGGTTTTAAAGTTATTTTTGACCAATATATGTATGTCCGTGAAAACCCAGATAATCGATACTATTTAGCTACAAATGGTTGGGATGGTTTGTTATCTACCGAACAGTTGGACTTTGGTTTATTGTTATTGTTATTACTACTAGTGACTCCTGTATTTTGTGCGGAATTTTCAAGTGACATGCATTCTCTCCACTTGACATTACGCAAAGGAACAAGAGAGCACGCGATTACTAAAATGTTGCTAGTGCTCCTCGTTGTGATTGTCATTTCTATTTTATCAGTCATGATGAGATATGGATTTTATGAGATGAGATATGGTTTAGATCATGGAGACTACCCGCTTCAAAGTTTATCTTACTTTGGGACATCTCTAAAGAAGCTTTCATTATCCTCGACATTTTTATGGTCTACAAGTTTAAAACTATTTGGGAATTTGATTTTTGTGATGTTCATTATGTTATTTTCTGTATGGACGAGAAAATATGCTTTAACGTTATTTTCTTCGACCATCATCATTTTACTTCCTTACTTTCTATTTAATCTAGAATCATCTAAATATTTCATGCCTGGTCCACTTGGCTTCATGCTTTCTACAGGTTTTTTTAGAGGAAGTGAATATGAACAAGATACTTTTACTGATCAAATGAACGTACTATTTAATGAAGTGCCAATGATGACGATTCTTCTCTTACTATCTGTTAACTTATGCATAGGAATTTTTGCATGGATAGTCATTCTTCATCGACATACTAACGTATGGAGGACGAGGAAAGTTCGTTATAATCTTAAGGCTTCTAGCTCAATATTTATGTTCTTTCTTCTCGTTTTTCTTATGGGGTGTAATCCTGAATCCGATGTAAGTAAGGAACATAGTATTTTCAACTCTATATCTAGACAAAGTTTCGAAAATGAATTCTACGACTTTTATATAGATGAAACAGACTTAGATCATACTCGACCTGTATTTAAAAATAAAAAAACAGGAGAAATTAAAGATCTTATAAGAAATCCTTTGTCCTCTTTAACTAGTGTAGAACCTTATATATATGGTAATGATTCATACGTCTATTATATGAAAATGGATTATGATAAGTCAGGTTTTTATCAGTTATACAATCGGCTTTCCCTTATCGAGGTGGATACAACAACCTTTGATGAAAAAGTAATCTATGAGCAAAATACAAATACGGATAGAGATACTTTTCTAGGTCTACATACGACAGATGATATAGATTTTCTTGGCATCACTTCTGTTTTTGTGGATAAGGAACATATTTATCTTGTGGTTGATGATAATCAAATAAGACGAATTAGTCGATTAACAGGAAAAACAGATACGATTATTCAAACTTCTATATCTAACAATATAGCTTATGACGGTAGATATATTTATTATCCAAATGAAGCTTACCAAATTATCAAGTATGATACTCAAACAGAAAAAGAGATCACTATTCCTGAAATTATTTCGACACAGTTTTTCCTTACAGAAAGTGAATTGTTTTATATCAACCGACAGGATAATTATAGCATTTATGCCATGAACTTAAGCCATTCTAACATTCGAAAAGTCATGGATAAACCGGTATGGAGTATTACTTGTGATAATGATTATATTTATTACGAAAGTAAGATAGACAACAAATCCTATCGAGTAGATAAGGATGGACAAAATGATACACTTTTAATGAATGGAGACGAGTAAAATGTTCCTCCATTTCCTAAAATACAGCAGATTAATTTTTATTAGCCTATTGAATTTTTCAGTTGTTTTTTTGTGAGTATATCTTTTTAATACAAAATAGAAATTCTTTTCAAAAAATGCAACAAACCGCCCATTTGAATCGGACTTAATATAAAAGGGAATTTTCATTGGTCAACAACACACATCTTTTTTATAATATTTTTCGAAATATGCAACAAATGTCCCTTTTCAATTGGGACTTACTATAAGGGAGGGAATATCGTTGTTTAACGTTGATGTTTTTTTATAAACATTCTTTAGAATCACAAAAAGATAGTAAAAATGTTGGCATGTTATGAAAAAATTTGTTGAAGGACATGAAGGGAAATACTTTGTTCCTTAAACTTGAGAAACTTTTCATGTCCTTGATTTTTCGGCAAAGTACTCTTTTCAAACGTATTAGTCGTGATGAGAGTACTTTATGTGTTGTTTTTTGATGCGTGCCATGTTCCTCCAATCTCTATAATCACGCCTATATTGTATCATGAACGAATGTTTTCTTCAGCGATTATAGTGGAAAAAAATCCACTCGACATCTCGAAAACAACTCGGCATCTTGGAAATCCGCTCAACTTCCTAGAAATTCGACTTGACGTCTTTGAAATTCACCCAACATGTTTCTAAAGATCTAGTTATCTCATTTTCTTCAATATTTTTCAAGAAAACTTTTTAACACATGTACAGCCTGCACACAATCATTTAAGTCGGACCATTCGGCAGGATTATGACTTATTCCATCTTTACTTTTTACAAAAAGCATAGCGGCAGGAATTTCTTCACCTATGATCATCGCATCATGACCAGCCCCACTTGGTAAATAGAATGGAGTAATACCATGTTCTTCTAGGGCATCTTTTAATAATGCTTGATTTTCCTCATTTATTGGAACAGGAGCAACTCGTGCTTTTTCCTCCCACTCTAATCCTACTCCGTGTTTTTCTGCAATTGCCTTTGCCGCTTCCTTCACTTGTTTAACGATAGTTTCTTGGTCAATCTGATTAATATCTCTCATATCAACATATAAACTAACCTCTCCTGGGATAACATTTACACCATTCGGCTTTACAGACATTTTCCCAACAGTTGCAACTGCATTTTCACTAATACCTATAGGGATTTCCGGTACGCGCTGGATGAATTCGCTTGCAGCAACAAGCGCATCTTTTCTATCGTTCATTGGTGTATTCCCTGCATGTCCGGCCTCTCCAGTAAAGGTAAACTCTACCCAATAAGGGCCTGCGATACCTGTTACAATTCCACAAGGTAAGTTTTCTCTTTCCAGTCTTTTTCCCTGTTCAATATGAACTTCAACAAAAAGTTCATATGCTTTCATATTGCGTTTTGAGGCAACATATCCATCGACCGTTAAGCCGATCGACTGTAAAACTTCGGTAAAAGATAGTCCTGCTAGATCCGTTAATTTTAAGCTTTCTTCCACATTTCCTTTACCAGTTACCGCTTTACTCCCGTGAAAACCACTATTAAACCGGGATCCTTCTTCATCTGTAAAAATGACAACCTCATACGGTCTTTCCGGTACATACCCTTCTTCCTCCCAAGCTTGTGCTACTTCAAGCGCTGCGAGCACGCCAAGCGGACCATCAAAATGACCACCATTTGGCACACTATCGACATGGGACCCGCTTAAGATTGTCTTTTTCGTTGGATCTTTACCTTCTAGCCGACCAAACACATTTCCAGCTCCATCAGTCGTTACTGTCAGTCCCGCTTCCTTCATCCACTCGGAGATGAGCTTCTTTGCTTGTAACTCTTTTGGTGAAAAACCTGGACGATTGGAACCGTTGTCATCTGTGAGCCCAATTTGAGCTATTTTGTGTAACCGTGAAGCAAGACGCTCACCATTTATTCCATTTAGATCCAATGATGTATCATAATTCACAAATAATTTCTCTTTTAGTGGAAATTCTTTTTCACCCATTCCTATCTCTCCTACTCTATTTATTAAAATATTTTCATGATTTTTATTGCTTTAATTCTACTTAGTAGAAGTATACGACAACATAGTAACAGCATGGTTATTTGGTAAAAGTATCCCTTCTTGTGCTTATTTAAAACGCAAAAATGCCTGCAGACAGTTTCATGCTTGATTTCTACAATTTTTGTCCGCAAGAACACGGTGCGGACAATTCCATGCTTTGTTTCTGTAATTTTTGTCTGCGACGACACGCTGCGACATTTTCATACTTGGTTTCTGCAATTTTTGTTTGCGAGAACGGGTTACAAACAACTTTGTGCGGTTATTCAAGCATTTTTTGTCTGCGGTTTTTCAGCCTCAAAAGATTAAAAGCGTGTATTCATAAAGCGATATTTTACGTCATAATTGTGCTCAAATCTCTACAGCCTTAGCACATTGCACAGATTATGAATTTTGTCGCAAAAACAATAAATTAATATTAATAGACCGGTGATCATGCTTCATTTTTTCCAAGAAGAAAAACTAGCTCTCTTCCTCATTGTTTACATAAACGGATTATAAAATCTGCTCCCGTCATAAAATGTTATAATTAATGATACTACCAAAATAATAGCACCGATTACGATTGTTACATAATCTTTTTGTTTAAAACCTCTTTCACTGTACCAAGTTCGTTTTTTCTTTTTCCCAAATGCACGAAGTTCCATCGCATTGCTTATCGTATCAATTCGGTCTAAACTTGATAAAATAAGTGGTAATACAATCGATGTTGCATTTTTTACTCGTTTAAATAACTTTTCTTTACTTGATAGATCAATTCCTCGAGCTTGTTGTGCTTGAGCAATTGTCCGGAAGTCTCTTTGAATATCCGGAATATAACGAAGAGCAAGCGATACTGAGTAAGCTATTTTATAATTGACACCAATTTTATTTAATGATGCAGCAAATTCACTTGGATGCGTTGTGACAACAAATAAAAGTGCCGCCGGGATGACTGCAAAGTATTTTAGTGTGATATTCGTTTGATAAAAAAACTGTTCCAACGTCAGATTATATCTTCCAGCGATTTCAAACAACACATGGCTAGTGCCATAAATTTTAACACCTTCTTGCGGAGAAAAAATATAGATCGCAATATTATTTAATAATAAAAATGCTAATATAAATAATAACACAAACCCAATTTCACGAATCTTTATTTTAGATATTTTAAAAATAACAATACTGAAAATAAATAGGAACAGTAAAATACGTGTATCATACGTAAGCATTGCAATACTTGACCACATAATAAAAATAATTAATTTCGTTGCTCCAGACAATTCATGAATAAAAGATTTCCTATCAATGTACGCTAACATTTCTGTTGCCAATTTTTCTTACCTCCTTATCAAAGGAAATAAACCGTGCGACAAACTCTGTCGGTTCATCAATATCTGCACGTCGAGCTAATTCAAATAAGGAAGTTTGCTTTAAATTGGCTGCCTCTACAAGTTCTTCATCCGATAGTACATTCACTGAAGCATCATCAGCAAGTAGTTCCCCATCAGCAAGTACAATACTACGAGGCGTATATTCAAGCATTAAATGCATATCATGTGTCACCATAATAATTGTAATTCCCTGTTTATTTAACTCAACTAAAAATTCCATAATCTGCGTATAATGATAAAAGTCTTGTCCAGCGGTCGGCTCATCTAAAATAATAACTTCTGGATTCAACACTAATATCGACGCGATTGTGACACGCTTTCTTTGCCCGAAACTAAGTGCTGAAATTGGCCAATTACGGTACGGATATAAACCACAAATTTGTAATGTCTTTTCTACTCTTTTTTTTATTTCTTTTTCAGGATATCCACGCATAACAAGTCCAAGTGCAACTTCATCAAAAATCATATGTTTCGAAATCATATGATTTGGATTTTGCATAACCATACCAATCTTTTCCGCTCTTTCACGTATTGTATCGTTTGTAATGTCCTTTCCTTCAAAAACGACGTTGCCACGATGATCTCTTTCAAAACCACAAATAAGTTTTGATAAGGTTGATTTTCCAGCGCCATTTTTCCCAACGATGCTGATCATTTCCCCTTTTTGAATCGTAAAAGAAATATTTTTTAATGTGGGGACCTTATCTCCGTATGAAAAAGTTACATCTTTTACTTCTAAGACAGGTGACCTATCTTGGATATGTTTTTCAAAAGTAGCATACTCATACCAATGTTGTAAAGGTGCTTTATACGTATCAACTTTTAATTTTTCAATATGTTCAAGTTCCTTCGTAGGAGTTAGCTCACAGTTAGCGTATTTTAACGCGGTAATATAGAGCGGTTCCCGGATAAAACTTTTCTCTAATATATCCGATGCAAGCAATTCGTTCGGCGTTGTGTCACTTACGATCCGCCCTTTGTCCATTACGATAATGCGATCCACATCTTGGTCCAAGACATCTTCCAAGCGGTGTTCGATAATAACGACCGTACAGTTTAATGCTTGTTGAAGTTCGTCAATCAGCGAAATCGCATGACGCCCTGTAGCTGGATCAAGATTTGCAAGTGGCTCATCAAAAAGTAAAATATCCACTTGTTCAACGAGTACACCACCTAGAGCAACTCGCTGCCGTTGACCACCAGATAATGCGTGAACAGAAGCATCTAAATACTCTTCCATTTTAACTAGTTTTGATATATCAATTACTTTTTCATGCATCACTTCTTTTGTTGTCGCATCATTTTCAAGTGCAAAAGCGATGTCTTCTCCGACAGTTAACCCAATAAACTGTCCATCTGGATCTTGTAAAACAGTCCCTACCATTTTTGATAAGGAGAATATATTTAAATCCTTCGTTTCCTGCCTCTTAACAGTAAGACTTCCTTTTATATCTCCTTTAAATGAAAAAGGAATTAATCCATTCAAACAATGACCTAATGTACTTTTTCCCGAACCGGATGGACCGACAATTAATACTTTTTCGCCTTCATAAATCGTCAAATTAATATCGTGGATTGTCGGTTCCTTCTGACTATCATATTTAAATGTAAAATTTTCGAAATGAATAACCGGTTTTTTCATCTTTTTCTCCTTTATGAAATGTAAAACTCCTCGATACCCCATATAGAAAACGAGCCCCTCCAAAACATCGGAAGAGGCTGTTTACTATCTTCATTATATACTAATATACAGTTATAAATGGATAAAATAATAGAATAATTTCTGAAGTTTTTTAAAATGCTTATTCGACCGATAAACTATCACTTTTGTTACGAGTCTTAGCATAAGAAACGAGCAGAATAGTTCCGATAACACCTACTGTGATAATATTTGAAATACCTGCTATAACTCCTTGAACAAATACTTTATTTGCAGGTTCCGCATAAATTAACACATCGAGTGCTGGCGCTATTAAGAACCACCCAATCGCTTGAACTACCGCTTGCGCAATATTAAATATAAGGATTTGTTTACTAGCAAAAACGCCTGATTGAATATTAATTCGATTTGCAAAGAAGCCGATAAATAACCCTACAAACGCTGATACAATTACCCAACTCCACCAAATAGAACCGTAAAAAACAGCATCTTTTAACGCGTGCCCAATTAATCCGATTAAAAGTCCAGCAATTGGTCCGAAAACAACACTCATTAATGCTAGAAAAGCATACGCTGTCTCAATCGATGTATTCGGTATTCCTGTTGGGATGGATACAAATCTCCCCAAAATAACAAACACTGCTGAACCAATTCCAATTGCTACAATTGTTTTAATTGATAACCCTTTTTCCATCTTATCTTCTCCTTAAATTTTTTTAATGACCTAGAAGTTTCTAGGTACATGTTATTATTTATATGTGTGATTATTAATCTTTCGAAGCGAAATTTTCCAATTGATTCCTGTTCCAATATGATAGGCTTGGGCAAACGAACCTTGATTAATCGCTACTCCTAGTTTATCAACTGAATTGACGTAAATTAGCGGTTCTCCTAAACGACTATCTGCAAAAGATCTGCCGTAAGTCATTGCATTTTTATACACAAGACGATCATTCGTTTCAATTGTTACTTCAAGTAAATCTCCATACGTTAAACCAGATTGAATAAATAACTCTCGGCTAATATTCGTCCACAAGTTCCCAAAGCGGATATCAAGAATATCAATATTTCCCGAAATGACTCCCTCACTTACTGTCGGCTCCGGATTGGTCAATTTTATAATTTCATCTACAAGCAATTCGCGCCCTACTTGTTCAAAGTTGATTACTCCTGCTGCCAGCCTTGCCCCTGTATAAGCGTAAATATCACGTCCATGAAAAGTGTAGGACTCTCCTGAATTAGGAAGGCGGTTGATTGTTTCATCAATTTCTCTGACCGAAACGATTCCAATATTTTCTGTAATATGTGTTAACGTACCGTTGTCAGGTGATACGATATACTGATTATCCACAGTTTTTGCAACAACACTTAAACGATCTGTTCCTACACCTGGATCAACTACTGAAACAAAAACGGTCTCATCCGGCCAGTACGTAATCGTCTGATAAAGACGGTATGACCCCTCCCAAATATTGTACTGCGGAATCTCATGAGTTAAATCATATATTTTTAAATTTGGATCAACGGATAAAGCTACTCCATACATCGCACTTACTGCTCCATCGCATAATCCAAAATCTGTTTGTAATACTAAATGTCTCGTCATCATTCATTCCTCCATAGTTTGTAATAAAAATTTTTAAGAAAATTAAAAAACCACGCCATTATCGTTAATATCGATAAGGACGCGGTTATCATATACGTGTTACCACCTTACTTCGTTGTTTGCTCACACAAACAACCTCACTAAGTACGCAAATGTAAAACATAAACATTATTAATACTTTGGTTATAGATAACGGGTACCAATCCCCGTCGGAACCTACTAATACATTAACGTACGTTCAGCACGAAACTCTGAGGCCATTTTTCGAATTTCTCATTTTTGCTCCTTTTCAGCTACCGAAGCTCTCTGTAAAAAACTCCAAATCCTACTTTTTCTCATCAACGTTTTTAAAATTCATATGCGCTTTTTAAAGTTAAATTGATTATATTAGCTGATCAAAAATATGTCAAGGATTTATTTTATTAAACTTTTTCATCCTGTTAAAAAATTATATGTTAAGCTATAGGGAATACTGTTTTTGAGCGTTATATTTTTCACAGAAAGGTGTGATTATTGTGAGACCTATATAATTGGAATTTTAGCTGCAATGTTTTTTCAGTGACATTTATTTTAAAACAGGCGATGGAACTGGAAAGGTGGGAGTTGGATTTGGAGTTCATCCGTACGATTCTTTTCATGCTACCGTTCCTTTTTCTAATCGTAGGATACCGACGAAATATTAAACCGGTTCTTATTCATATAAAAAAATCTTCAGTCCCCTGGATTGTATGGAGTACAGTCGGCTTTGGTCTCGTTTATACACCATTAACTTTCGGAACTGTGTATTCGTCATCTCTACTTTAATGGATAGCAAACGATTAATGAGCACAATCAAACAACATCGTAAACTTCTAAAGAAACAGGTAGAGGCTCTCTTCTCGGAGAGCCTTTATTGTCCTATTCTTTTCTTGGCACGACATTCTCAATTTCACTCCAGTCGAACTCACCATTTCTTATCTTTTCCCGTCGATCTTCGGTAATTATATCGGTCGGTCTATTACCATGCGGAAAGTCATCGTCATGACCTTCCCATACTGGACGATCTTGCATAAGAAGAAATGCTGCTAAATCGGCGGCTTCTTGATCCGTTAATTCATATTCTGCACCTATCGGCATATTGTTTTGTAAATATCCCGCCATTTTTGTTAAACGCCCCATTCCTGCCCCATCATTAAAGGAATTTTCTCCCCATAATGCAGGTCCTGTATTTGCACCAGTACCTTGTCCATCATCTCCATGACAACTGAGACAGTTTTTCTTTTCATACAATTCTTCACCATTCTCTACGTTTGGCTCCGGGACTTCATCCATTGAATTGACTGTCACCCAAGGTCTTTCTGCACCAATTTCTACACCTTCCGAAATATACGTTAAATATGAAATTAGAGCACGCATTTCCTCACTATCACTTGGTATCATTTCACCATTCATACTACGAATCATACAACCATTTATTCGATCTTCTAACGTAAACGTAATTCCTTCACGCGGACGATACTGCGGATAGTCTGCGGTTACCCCTACCATAGATGAACTTTGTGATAAACCGCCATCCGCATGACAACTTTGACAAGACAATTCATTACCTACATAATCTGCCATCACCACATTCGTTTCATTAAAAATTTCTTCTCCGTATTTAATTGCTTCGGTCATTGGATCATCCGGATCCAAGTCTTCCATAGAGGGTGGGGTATGTTCATTAGTCTCTTCATCAATCGTTTCACCATTTTCACTTTCATTTACTGTACAACCTATGATAATAAATAGAGAAGCAAATACAGTTATCCATAATCGTTTTTGTTTTAGCATTTTTTCTCCTCCTCTAATCATTTTACAGCTTCATTATAACTTTAAACCGTATAAAAACATACCCCTAGGAGTGTTGAAAAAAGCTTGTTCACAGTAAATTCAAACAATTGTCTCTATTTTGTAGGTTTACATTTTTGCTACTGTTCTTTCCTGGATGAATTGATTTTTATCCTTAACATAAAAGGATAAGATTAGGCCGATAATTGTAGTAGCTGTCGCAACGTAAAATGCGATATTTACGCCATGAATTAATGCTTGTGAACCGTGTTTTGTAGAAACATCAGCAGTTAGTGACATAATTGTGATCAATGTCGCTGTTCCAATCGATGCAGCGACTTGTCGCATCGTATTCGTCATTGCTGTTCCATGTGGAATCAGTCTGGTTGGTAATACATTCAAACCGGCAGTAGTAGATGGCATCATCACCATGGAAATTCCAATCATTCGAATTGCAAAAACGATCGTTAAATATGCTAATGAGGTACTTTCCGTCAAATTTGTAAAAAAGAAAGTTGTAACTGACATAATTGATAAACCGATAATAAGTAGCCATCTTGCACCAATTGCATCAAAAATCCGCCCAATGAATGGCGATAGAATCCCCATAATTAATGCGCCCGGTAAAATCATTAAACCTGATTCCAGTGCTGTAAAACCTGCCATCAATTGCATGTAAATTGGTAAAATTGTTTCCGATGCAATTAACATCGTAAAAGCGATCATTCCAATAACTGTTGTAAACGTATAAACTTTATATGTAAATACTCGAAATTCTAAAATAGGCTGTTTTAATTTGAATTGTCTTAAGATAAACATGGTCAGTGTAATTGTTCCGACAATTAGTGAGATCATTACACCTTTATTGGCCCAACCGTAATTTCCGACACTACTAAACCCGTATAGTAATCCACCGAAACCAAACATCGATAATACAATCGATACGTAATCCACTTTCGGAAATGTTCGAGTAATAATATTTTTCATAAAAAAGTAACCGATTATAAGGTCAATGATCGCAAGTGGGAAAATAATATAAAACAATGATCTCCAAGGTAAAAATTCAATCAACCATCCAGATAAAGAAGGACCTAATGCAGGTGCAAAAGAAATGACGAGCCCAGTCATTCCCATTGCAAAACCTCGTCTTTCCACTGCAAAAATTAACATAAATATCGTCATCATAAGGGGCATGATAATTCCTGCTCCAGCTGCTTGAATGATTCTTCCCACCATTAATATTGGAAAATTAAATGAAAATGCACAGACAATTGTTCCAACAATAAACGTAGACATCGAAACAACAAACAACCGCCTCGTCGTAAACGTCTCCATTAAAAACGCAGTAATTGGTATCATAACTCCGTTTACTAACATAAAAATGGTTGTCACCCACTGACCGGAATTTTCTGTCAATTTAAACTCCGTCATAATATGAGGCGTTGCTGTTATTAATAATGTTTGATTTAAAATAGCTAAAAAAGAACCACCAAGTAATATGGCAACGATCGTTAATCGATTATATTGTTCCGAACTTTGTGTAGTAAATTCTGTCACATACTCAACCCCTGCTGCTCCTAGATATTAACATATATTATATATCTTAATTTCAATAAAAACATCCTTATCGATTAATTTTGTGAACTTTAAATATTTTCGTATTCCATTTGATTTAATTTTTATCTCTTCTAAAGAAGAATACAAACATTAACAGGAAGGCAATAGCAATTAAAATATAAGCTACCGAGGAATAGACCGCTAAAAATTGAAGGATGTCTGTCCAAGACCGTCCTAATAAAGCCCCCGTTATTACTAAAACCGTATTCCAAATGCCTGTCCCAATCATTGTAAAAAGTAAAAACACCCAAAACTTCATTCCTGCCATGCCTGCGGGGATGGAAATAAGACTACGCACAATCGGAATCATTCTGCAAAAAAGCACAGTCCAGTAGCCGTACTTTTCAAACCACTTATTTGCTTTATGTAAATCCTCTTTTTTTAATCGAAGCACATGTCCCCATCGGTCAACTATTTTTTCCATACGTGTTATATTCAATATTTTACCTATGCCATATAAAATAATTGCACCAATAATAGAGCCTGTTGACGCAGTAATAATTACCCCAAACAGTGTCAGCTTAGTATAGGTCGTCAAAAATCCCCCAAATAACAGAATTACTTCTGACGGGATTGGTGGGAAGAGATTTTCCAACGCCATCAAAATAAATACACCGATATAACCAAATTGCTCCATTATTTTTGTAACAAACTCTTGCATTAGACTCATCTCCATTATCTAAAGCCTGTACTTTATATATAGTACTCCCGAATAATTTTATGTAGAAAATGCCTTATTGGTTGATAATGGAATAGGACTACCTGTAAGAAGAGTTAGTTGGGCAATACTTCAGAACAGTCTTCATGCTAATAAGTGAGGAAATTTGCGATTTACATGTAGAGTATGAGAGGACACATAAAAAAACAACTATCAAAATTATTATTTAAAACTCTCTTTTACGCCTTGTTGTTTCTAAACAGCATAGTTGATGTATACTGTGCAGTAGTGAAAATTTGTAAATTAGTAACAGCTTCGTTGATTTCCGCCTCCGGGCAGTTCGCGCATCCTTAGGCACGGCTTCAGCCCTCCTCGGAAGAAAACCGCTTCCTGCTGGGTTTTTAGACACGTGCTTTTCCCGCAGGAGTCGACTGCCCTCCGGCTCCAATCAACCATTATAATAGTAGTATCAAACGGTGCAGAGTTGTTACTATGCACATCACAGCGAAGGAAATACACGGAGACTCCTACGGGAGGAAAGGCCTCGGTGAGACTACGCAGGAGCGAAGCGACGAGGAGGCTCATCAGCCGCCCGTGGAAAGCGGAGTGTATTTCCGTAGCGGTATTTACATCGCAACTTTGTTTGATATTTACAAAGAAAATTACTCAGTTACTGTACAGTTTATGGATTTTTAACAACAGCCTCTTAAAACTCTTAAAAAAACATATTAAGTATCAGATAAAAAATGCCGGCAAGTGTTGCAGAAATGGGTAATGTTATAATCCAAGTAAAAATCATTCTTTGAGCTGTACCCCACTTAACACCTTTTAAGCGATGCGAGGAACCCACTCCAAGAATGGAAGAGGAAATAACATGTGTTGTACTGACAGGTAAATGAATAAATGTAGCACCAAAAATAACTGCTGCTCCCGTTATGTCTGCAGCTACTCCATTGACTGGGCGGATTTTCATAATTTTTCCACCGACAGTTTTAATTATTTTCCAACCACCCACTGCTGTACCAAGTGCCATGGCAAGTGCACAAATAAATTGAACCCAAAGTTGGACATCACCTGAAGTTTGGTAATTATTAACGATAAGTGCCATTGTAATAATTCCCATTGCTTTTTGTGCATCATTTGTTCCATGAGAATATGCCTGGGCAGCTGCAGTTACAATTTGTATTCTTCTAAACCTTTTGTTCGTTTTAGCTAAATTAGCATTTTTAAAAACTATTTTGAAAATGCTATATACTATAAACCCAACTATAAAAGCGAGAAGCGGTGAAAAAATAAGTGCTTTGATTATCGAGGTAAATCCACTATAATTTAATATGTTAAAACCAGCAGCGGCAATCGCAGCTCCAGCGATGGATCCGATTAGCGCATGGGACGAGCTACTTGGAATTCCGTAATACCAAGTAATTAAATTCCATGCAATGGCTGCCAGAAGTGCTGCAAGAATAACTAATGACCCATTATCTAGAGTAAATGGATCCACAATATCTTTTGTAATCGTTTTTGCAACACCTGTAAAAGTCATAGCGCCGAGAAAGTTCATAACAGAGGCTAAGATAATTGCCTGTCTAGGTTTTAAGGCTTTTGTAGAGACGGAAGTTGCAATCGCATTAGCTGTGTCATGAAATCCGTTAATAAAATCAAAGGTCACAGCAAAAAAAACAATTAAAATTGTTATTAAAAGCACAGTATCCATGATCAAGATTACTCCTTATGCATTTTTCATGATGATAGCTTCGAAAGTATTGGCCACACTCTCACAACAGTCAGCAACATCTTCTAATTTTTCGTAGATTTCTTTATATTTCATAATTTGAATGGGATCTTTTTCCATTTTGAATAATTCTTTAATCGATGATCGGCGAATTTGATCACATTTCGACTCATAATTTTTAATTCTGATAGCATGTTTTCTAATTTGGGGTAATTTTTTTTCGGATAATAGATTAATAGCTTTTTCCATTTCAATGACACTTTTTTGGATTGCATCAACGAACTGGAGCATATAATTATCAGCAGAATGAATCGAATACATATCAAATAATGCTGAGGTGTGTTCCAAGCCATCCAACACATCGTCCATATGCATCGCTAAAGCCAAAATATCCTCTCGCTCAATCGGAGTAATAAAGACCTTATTTAAATCCTTGATTACTTTGTGAACAAAGGAATCCCCCTTCTTTTCAAATTCTTTCATTTTATCGTAAAAAAATTTCAAATCAGCTTCATTTGTTAATTTATATTCCGTAAAAAAATCCACGCTCTCTACTAAGTTTTGAGCAATGTGTTTCAAATGCACCGAGAACTTGTCTTCTTTTTTTCCAAACATAATTTTCCCACCTTATTCATAATACCACCTAAAATAGTATCGTAATCTGTCGAATAAGTATAGATTTTATCAATTAATTTACACAAAATTTACAATTAGAAGTTCTACTTTATAAAAGACTATAAGAGGATGTTCAAAAAGTCCGGTAAAAATGACACTGCGAATTTCGCACGAATGCTTGTTTTTCCGCTACTCATGTATCTAAATGCATACATTCCGCTGCTCGAAACTTCGCCGCCTCGAACTTCTTGATCTTTTTTTATCCTCCTTTTTGAACACGCATTATAAGGAGCTTCAAATATGGGCGCTAAATTATGCAGAAAATTAAGCACTTTGTTACTAATCACTGCTTCTGGGGGCACATCTGAAGTAGCATGTTACAAACATTCATCACAAAAAAAACTTGGCAATAATTAGCCAAGTTTCTCATAAATTCACTTTTTATGAGTGAAAAATTTTTTCATAGAAATGGTTCCCAAATGATTTTAATATTCTTGAAATCTGTAGTTTAAAATAAAAATCCGCCATTATAAAAGAGCGGATTTAGACTTTAAAAACACAGCCACAATGCCGTAATAAATTAGTAAGTTTTAACCACCACTCTTTATAAGTGGGTGTTTGCAGAGTGACTTCCTGTCTTCCACACGGTAGAGGCATGACATTTGGCCCTCGATATTAAAACTCCCTAATTCTTGTTTAGAGGTTAAACTTAAGTAAATTACGAACATTGCAGCTACTAAATATATGATAACCTTAATCGGTTAAAATTTCAATGGAAAGAAACTCCTATTTTCACTATGTAAGCAAAGATGGTTGAAAATAGGAGGTTCAAGCACTAATTATGTATAATAAACTAGAGGGGTGAATTATACTTGAAAAAAGTTATTTTTGGCAATCATGAACAAGATACAATCCAGCAATTTAACAATTGTTTAGAAACAGGCAATGTTGTCGGGGGGGTTCTGTGTGCAGATGGACACTATGGGTACTCGCAACCTGTAGGCGGGGTGATCGTCTATGATGGGCAAATTCCCCCGTCTGGTGTTGGATATGATATCGCTTGTGGTAATAAAGCAGTGAAAACGAATCTAGTTTACAACGATATAAAAAATAATTTGTCGACCATTATGGATGAAGTTCAAAAAGCAGTTCCCTTTGGATTTGGCAGAAAAAATCCTGTTCGAGTTGATCATGAAGTTTTCGATGATGAGAATTGGAACGTGTTTAAAGAAATTGGAAAACATGAACATGACGATTTAAAAGCAACGGCTCAAGCACAACTTGGGACAACCGGTTCTGGAAATCATTATGTTGATATTTTAATTGATGAAAAAACGACAGATGTTTGGGTTGGAAACCACTTCGGTAGCCGCGGTTTAGGGCACCGGACAGCTACTGGATTTCTAAACCTTGCAAAAGGACTCGCCTTCTCCGATCATGCACCTCGCGAATTGATGGAAGCAACTTCTACCTTACTTGATATGGATAGTGAGTTAGGAGATATGTATTACCGTGCGATGGAACTTGCTGGGCGTTATGCCTATGCAGGACGGGATCATGTAATTCAACAAGTACTTGATATTTTAGGTGCGGAATCTACTTTTGAAGTGCATAATCACCATAATTATGCATGGAAGGAAACACATTTCGGTAAAGAATATATCGTTGTTCGAAAAGGAGCAACACCTGCTGCACCTGGACAATTAGGTTTTGTAGGTGGCAGTATGGCAGATATTTCTGTTATTTTACAGGGAGTTGAATCAGATAAAAGTAAAGAAGCATTTTACAGCACAGTTCATGGAGCAGGACGAATTATGAGCCGAACGAAGGCGGCAGGTCGAATGAACTGGAAAACAGGAAAAAGACGTGGTGGAGCGATTTCAGAAGAACAAATGCAAAAGGCTGTTAAAAGGTATGGCGTCGAATTAAGAGGAGCCGGTACAGATGAAAGCCCATTTGTCTACCGTAAACTTCAAGAAGTTCTTGATTCCCATGCAGGAACGGTCGAAGTACTTCATACGTTAAAGCCTATCGGTGTTGTCATGGCAAACGAATAAAGTTTATTCATTATCCATTCAAAAGCCTACTAGTAACAGTAATTCCCATTTTTAAATTTGAGCTGTAATCTGCTCAATTATCAAAATTTTTGTTGCGTATATCACAAAATCTATAAACTGCGACATAAGAGTCTACATGTTATTACTGTATCAACTCCATGTCTGGGGCAACTCATATATTGCGAAATCGACTCGACGTCTTGGAAAATGACTCGACATCTTGAAATTCGACTCGACATCTTGGAGAATGACTCGACATCTTGGAATTCGACTCGACATCTTGGAAATTGACTCGACATCTTGGAGAATGACTCGACATCTTGGAATTCGACTCGACGTCTTGGAAATTGACTCGACATCTTGGAATTCGACTCGACGTCTTGGAAAATGACTCGACATCTTGGAATTCGACTCGACGTCTTGGAAATTGACTCGACATCTTGGAATTCGACTCGACGTCTTGGAAAATGACTCGACATCTTGGAGAAGGACTCGACATCTTGGAAATTGACTCGACGTCTTGGAATTCGACTCGACGTCTTGGAAAATGACTCGACATCTTGGAATTCGACTCGACGTCTTGGAAAATGACTCGACGTCTTGGAATTCGACTCGACATCTTGGAATTCGACTCGACGTCTTGGAATTCGACTCGACATCTTGAAAAATGACTCGACATCTTGGAAATCGACTCGACATCTTGGAAATTGACTCGACATCTTGGAGAATGACTCGACATCTTGGAAATCGACTCGACATCTTGAAAAATGACTCGACATCTTGGAAATTGACTCGACATCTTGGAGAATGACTCGACATCTTGGAGAATGACTCGACATCTTGGAAAATGACTCGACATCTTGAAAAATGACTCGACATCTTGGAATTCGACTCGACGTCTTGGAAAATGACTCGACATCTTGAAATTCGACTCGACGTCTTGGAAAATGACTCGACATCTTGGAAATTGACTCGACATCTTGGAAATTGACTCGATCATCTTGAAGAGCGAGAAATTCTTTCATAGTTATATCGCAGTTCACTTCATCTGTGAGAAATGTAACGCAACTGTATTAATATCATTTATTAGCCATCTTAATGTATAATCAATAAAGAATAATTTTTTTGTAGGAGTCGTAGATATTATGTCAATTTTCACAGAGTATTATAAAGAAAAAGAAAACATAGGTCGTTTGTTAGTAAAATGCCCGAATAAACCAGGGATTGTAGCAGCATTATCGAAGTTTTTATTTGAGCATGGGGCGGATATTATTGAGTCAAGCCAATATTCAAGCGATGATGAAAGTAATATGTTTTATATTCGTTTTGAATATTACTGTGATGGTCTTTCAGAAAAAAGTGCTCAAATGGAAGATGATTTTACTGAATTAGCAGAGAAGTTTAAGATGGATTTTACTTTCACATATAATAAAACCAAAAAACGAAGTGCCATTTTTGTTTCAAAAGAAACTCACTGTTTACTTGAGCTGTTATGGGAATGGCAAAGTGGCGATTTGGACACAGACATCCCACTCGTCATTAGTAATCATGAAACAGCAAGGGAAATCGTGGAGCCACTAGGAATTCCTTATTATTATATCCCAGCAAATAAAGATATTAGAGAAGAAGTAGAAGCAAAACAGATTGAACTAATGGAAAAATATGAAATTGATGTTCTTATCTTAGCTCGATATATGCAAATTTTAACACCTAGTTTTGTAAAACGTTTTCCAAATAAAATAATCAACATCCACCACTCATTTTTACCTGCATTTATAGGTGCACACCCATATGAACGCGCTTATGATCGTGGTGTAAAATTAATCGGTGCTACTTCTCATTACGTAACCAATGATTTGGATGAAGGACCAATTATTGAGCAAGATATTGAAAGGGTTGATCACCGAGACAATATCCCGTCACTTAAGAAAATAGGACAACAAGTAGAAAGAAGAGTTTTGGCACGTGCTGTTAAATGGCATTTACAAGATCGAATCATCGTAAAAGATAATAAAACAATTGTGTTTCATTAAATTTAAGAGATTGGGACATAAGCTAGAAAGAGTTATTTAAACACGAATGACTAAGTTTATAATAGTCGCTACAGAAATATACTCCGCTTTCCACCAGCGCTGATAAGACCCTTCAGGCTTCGCCTTTCAGTGCCTTATCAAAGCTTTTCTTCTGACTGGAGTCTCCGTATATTTCTTTCGCTAACTTGAAATATTGTTCGTGTTTTATATCTACTATTTTGTTTTGTCCCAACCTCTATTCTTTATTTCAATTAATTTTACAGATATAGCTTTTCCTTGCCCGGGATAAGAAGTTGCAACCTCTCCTTAATACAACCTGGACATAGTCATCAATTTGAAATTCTTCTTCATCTTCATACTGAAAAGCCACAAGAGGCAAAGCAGGTTGCGAATCAAGCAATTTTTCATATGTAAGTTTCTAGCCATCTGCTAGCTTCTTCTTCAGTTGCTCCCTCAGCTAGGAGGAAACTATTTTCATTGACTCCCATAATATATCCATCTATTTTTTGACCGTTACAACCGCTAAAAAGCAAATAGCAAAAATTAATTGTCGACGCATACCTATCTTCCTTAGTATGTGACAAAATCTTGACAACATCCCCTTTTTCTAGTAATCTACTAAATACGTTTACGTAATTATAATATAGTTAACATACATATAAGGAGGAAAGTAAATTGAATAACTCTAAACTACAGATGATGATTGTAACAGCATTATTCGCAGCAATTGTAGGAATACTTGCTCAAGTTACAATACCTTTACCGCTCGTTCCAATTACTGGACAAACGCTGGCAATTGGTCTTGCTGCTACTATTTTAGGTTCACGTTATGGTACGTTATCTTCTGTTCTTTATCTTATAATTGGAGCAATAGGTATTCCAGTATTTTCACAAATGTCAGCTGGTCTAGGAGTAATTTTTGGACCAACAGGTGGATTTATTGTCGGCTTCATTCCAACAGCTTATGCGATCGGGCTATACTTAGAAAAAACGAAATTCAATGTCATTAATGCATTTATCGCAAATATCATTGGAATGTTTATCACCTTAATTATTGGAACTGTCTGGTTAAAAATGGTTGCTAACTTGTCATGGACCGCAGCATTCTTAGGAGGATTTGCTCCATTTATTGTTGGAGGAATAATCAAAGCGATTCTTGCCGCATGGATTGGTATCACCGTCCGTAAAAGACTGGAATCGGCTAATATTTTATACGTTCCCGTTAAAAAAGCAAGCTGAATTTAGAGGAGCGTGCCGGCACAGCCAAGCACGCTTTTTATCCTCACCTTGACTTTAATCTTCTTTTCCTAATTAAGTACTCAACAGTTCCCGAACCAATAAACACTCCTACTAAAATAAATACCAGTCCAATATAATGATTTTTCATAATCGGTTCACCTAAAAATAATGATGCACCTAATAAAGCAAACAAAGTGTTTAAGTTTACAAAAATGGTCGTCTCCGTTGGTCCAACATTTTTTATTGCAAAATTATAGATCATATGTCCAAAGGCCGTTGCAATAATCGCACTAAATAGAAAAATACTTCCTAACTTCCATGTAAATAATTGCGTTAGCTGCGTTAAATCGCCCTCAAGTATACAACTAATAATAAAAATAAATACAGAGCCAACTAAAAGCATATAACCAGTAAGTAAACGTGGATCAAAAGTAGGATTTAACTTACTAATCAAAATAAAACTAAATGCTTGCATAAACATTGATAAAAAGATCATTAAATCCCCAATAGAAACAGCTTCAAGCCCTTCAGCACCTGCTAAAGATGTAGTTAATATCCCGATAAAGCCTAATAAAAATCCCAGTGCACGAAGTCGAGAGATACGATCCCGTAAAATAATGATCGATAAAACCATTGTCACTAGCGGAGCAGCACCTAAGATAATCCCTGCATTCACACCAGATGTTCGAGTTAATCCTAATGCTAAAAAAGTGTGGTGAAAAGCCACATTGAAAATTGTAATAATGAGAATTGTTTTCCATTCATTTTTTGTAGGTAATCGAAAGATACCAAGCAATTTGGTAATCACAAGTACAGCTATTCCCGCTAAAAAAATTCGTGCAGCTGTTAATGTGATTGGTTCAATACTATTTACAAGTACGACAAGCGCCGATAAATTAAACCCCCAAACTGCCATAACGAAAAATAATAGTGTGTAAATTCGTGCCAAATAATCACCTAGTTTCTCTTAACATTCCTGTTGCTGTCCCTAATTTAAATTGAAAAATCGTTGAGATAAGCGACTTCCGTGTAAAGAAGCCAATTCAACGATTTTCACATAATTTTATACTTACTATTCTAGTATAGCATTTATTCTTCTTCTATTTTAGATTTTTCTTTTCGTAGATGACGGAATATGAAGCTCTTCGCGATATTTGGCTACAGTTCTCCGTGATATAACAATCTTTTTTTCCTGTTTAAACAAATCAGAAATTTTCTGATCTGAAAGAGGTTTTTGCTTATCCTCATTATCGATCATTTCCACTAATAATGCTTTTACCTTAGATTGCGATGTACTTTTTCCATCTTTTGTGGCTAACTTTTTTGAAAATAATTTTCTTAAATCAAAAGTCCCCACCGGTGTTTGAACAACCTTATTCATTGTTGCACGGCTAACTGTCGATTCATGCATGCCAATTTCATCTGCAACTTCTTTTAATGTTAAAGCTTCTAATGCAATAGGCGAACCAATACTCAAGTATGCATGCTGCCGATTTACGATCACATCCATTATTTTCAAAATTGTCGTTCTCCGTTGTTCAATACTTTTTATTAGCCAGTGGAATTTTTGAAAGTGATTGTCAACATATTTCGATAACTCATTGACATGTTTACATTCATTTGAATACGTATAATTAAATTTAATTTCAGGTAAATAATAATCATTTAAAGATATAGAAAATTGATTCGATTCTTCTAATCTATCAATAAAAATATCTGGAATGACATATTCTGCTTTTTCCCCTTCTAATTGATCTACTGGTTTAGGGTTCAATGTTTGGATCATCTTAATTAAATCTTTTATCTTTTGCAACGAAACATTTAAATCTTCTGCAATAATGTCCCATTCGTTTTCGGCAATATTGGTTAGATGATTTTCTATAATAGTAACTAACATTCCATTTCCCGGATATTTCTTCTTCGCTTGTATAACGAGACATTCATACAAATCAACTGCTCCAATTCCAGCAGGTTCGAGTTGATGGAGAATATTTTTCGCCCGATAAACTTCTTTTTCACTTATTCCTAAATGATCGCAAACCTCTTCATCTGTTATAGTTAAATAGCCTTGTTCATTAATATTATAGATGAGATACTCCATTATAGTTCTCTCAAAATCCGTTAAGTCATAATCCACCAATTGCTCCATTAATTGATCATATAATGTTTTTTTATCGCTAACAGAATAATCAATCGGATTTGCTGAGTCTACACCTGTACGTCTAATGTTTATAGGGGTGTCGTGATCTTTCTCGATTAGTTCAATAAAAGGGTTTTCTTCTGCTTTTTCACGGATAAACTGCATTAACTCATATGTTGAAAGTTGTAAAAGTTCAATCGCTTGACGAAGTTCTGTAGTCATTATCATTTTCAACATCTGTCTCTGTTCCAAGACAATTCTCATCATTTATCCCTCCCAAAATGACCCCCCTATGAACATTAAAGCGCTACCAATTTTGTGTAAAAAATTATTATTTAATTAACTTACTAATCTCTTTAAATCTAGGATGTTCAGCTGTCTCCATTAACTCAAAAAGTGCCATTTCTACAGATGTAACTGCTGCTCCAAGCGATTTCATTTTTTCAAGTCCGATTTCTTTATTTTCTTTCGTTCTAGAAGACACTCCGTCAACGACTACTTCTACATGTTTTCCTTGATTTAATAATTCACTCACTGTTTGATACACACAAACATGAGTTTCAATACCTGCAACGAGAAATGAACTTTTTCCAAGTTTTTTTAGTTCTTCTTGGAAGTTCTCATTCTTGCATGCACTAAACGTCATTTTATCGATTGGGTCGTTCGCTGTTAAATGCTGTTTAATTTCTTCAGCAGTTGGGCCAAGACCTTTTGGATATTGTTCAAGCCATAGAATCGGTATATCAAGAAGCCCCGCTCCCTTAATTAAGCTTTCTAATTTCGCAATAAGTTCTTCACTTTGATATATAATTCTGGCAAGCTTACCTTGAACATCAATAATCACAAGCGCCGTATCGTTTACTTTTAACATATTATTCAACCCCTTATTTTATACATTATATATATCTTAACATAAATGCTATCAATCATTTAAAAAGAAGTCGATAGTTGTATTAAAAATAGATTGATAAACTTCTTCAAGTGGAAGTTTTTTTACTTGAGCTATTTTGCGTATCGACATATGCATCATTTTGGGATGGGTCATCTGACCTTTGAACTGTCCGCTGAATGTCCATGGTCCATCCGTCTCTACCATTATTAACGGTAGTGGATATTGTTTCACTAATGTTCGTGTTCTTTTTTTATAACAAATATCTGGAGTTACGGAGATATGATATTTATTAGCAAATATTCGTTCAATTGTTTGATTATCTCCTTTAAACCAATGGAAATGGGCTTGTTTAACAGAATGTTTTTCAAGTAAGTCACAAGCGATCAGAGCATCTTCATACACGGCATGTAATATTATCGGCTTCTCATATTTTTTTGCTAGTTTAATGAAATATTCTAGCAGCTCAATATAGGCTTCAATTTTTACTGAGGGATCTTCTTGTTTAAGATAAAAGGGAAGACCAACTTCACCAATCGCAACCATTTCATTTGCATGTTGCTCAATAAACTGAGTCAACTCAATGACTTCCATTTCACTAGGATTTGCTTGTTCCGGATGAAACCCAAATGCTGGTTTTATCGCTTTATATTTACTTGCTAGTTTTTGAACTTGCTTAACTGAAGATAAATTTTTTGATACTGATATTAGAGAATCAATTTGATCCTTCTCTAAATCGTTTAAAATTCTAATTTGATCTTGTTCTTTATAATTATCGATATGAATATGTGCATCAATTATTTTTTTGAACATGTCTGAGCCACCTTTAGATTTTCCGATTAAAAACAATATTAGTTCTTTTCATTCTACCATCTCTGTATCTTAACGCAATCTGTTTCTAAAATTTGCTCATCTGTACTATAACAACATATCTTTTTTGGGTCTTTTGTGTTACAATAGGTATTAGTCTGGTAATTACTTTAATTCGGACAGATTACTAGTTTTTTTGCGATCAACTAGGGATCTGTCGTTTTACGTTTCAATAATTATATAGGAGTGTTGTAAATTGTTTAGAGATGATCGCTTTAAAGGAATAACAACAAGCGATTTGAGAAAGGACTTAATCGCTGGTATCACAGTTGGTGTCGTTGCTATTCCGCTCGGTATGGCGTTTGCTATTGCCTCAGGTGTAAGTCCGGAATATGGAATTTACACGACGATAATAGCCGGATTAATTGTAGCTATCTTCGGTGGCTCGCACTTTCAAATCGCTGGACCAACTGGTGCGTTTATTCCAATTCTACTAGCAATCGTTTTACAGTACGGTTATGAGGATTTATTAATCGCCGGAATGCTAGCTGGTATTATGCTTATCCTCATGAGTGTGTTTAAATTTGGTAGTTTAATAACGTATATACCTAGGTCTGTTACAATAGGATTTACGTCAGGGATAGCAGTAATTATTTTTTCTGGACAAATCGAGAACTTTTTAGGTCTTGAAAACGTAGAAAGTAAACAATATTTCCACGAAACGATTCTCGAACTTTTTCACAAGTTCCATACGGTAAATATCTTTAGCATCGTTATTGCAATAATCGGATTGCTCATTATTATTTTTGTCCCAAGGTTTTTTCCTAGGGTTCCAGTTCTGTTAGTCGCTCTAGTAATCCCAGCGATAATTAGTTATTTTTTATTCCCTGGAAAAGTTGCTACCATTGGATCTGCATTTGGAGGAATCCCACAGTCTTTCCCGGGATTTCATTTTCCGGAAATCACCTTTGATAAATTGTTATACCTCTGGCAACCAGCCTTTGCGATTGCCATGCTCGGAGGAATCGAATCACTTTTATCCGCTGTTGTAGCAGATGGAATGACAGGTAAACAGCATAAGTCTAACCGAGAATTATTTGGACAAGGATTAGCTAATATCGTTACACCTTTCTTTGGTGGAATACCCGCTACAGGAGCAATTGCAAGGACCGCTACGAATATCAAAAGTGGAGCAATTAGCCCGTTTTCTGGAATATTCCAAAGTGTATTCGTATTACTGACACTTTTATTATTTGCACCTTTTGCTTCCCATGTTCCATTAGCAAGTATGGCACCAATCTTGATGGTTGTAGCATTTAATATGAGTGAATATAAATCATTTGGTTCCATTCTAAAGCTACGTACATCGGATTCTTTAGTTTTAGTTACTACTTTTTTACTTACTGTCTTTGTAAACTTAACGATCGCAGTACCGATCGGATTATTACTTGCAATGGTATCTTTTGTGAAAAGAATAAGTGGTGTTTTACGAGTAAAAGACATTATACCTATACAATTTGCTAACGGACAAGGGCGAGGTAAAGGTGAAAGAGCGGAATACAGTTGTCCGAAGATTGCTAGTTTTACAATTCACGGTCCACTATTTTTCGGTGCAGCAGATCGTTTTGAATCAACATTATCGAGCTCGATTCGTAAACGCCCATCTGTCTTAATTTTAAAAATGCGACACGTCTCCATGATCGATGTGACAGGTGAAGCGAATTTATCTCGATTTGTTAAAGACTTCATTAAAAAGAAAGGAACTGTTCTGATCACTGAACTTCGAAAGGAACCTTTAAACATGTTAAAACGAAGTGGACTCTATGATGTAATAGGATCTGATAACTTCTTTGATGATACTACAGATGCGATTAATTATGCTTTAAAAATTACTGATGTAAAGAAATGTCCATATTGTAGTAAACTACCTGACGGAGGTTGTCGTGTATTTAAAAGAATGGAAAATGTTCAGGTACAAATGGAAAGTGCCGCAACAGAAGCGGAATAAGCTATAGTAGTGAGGCATGCAGGGATGTGATTCCGTAAGTTGGGATTACACTTTGCATGCCACTTATTTTAGCTACCAGACTTTATGTGGCGTGAGTGACTAAATATCTTTTACTGTCACTAAGCATAACGGTGGAGACACCGCACATCTTTTATAGCCACTATGCACGACAGCGGAGCCACTTCGCATCTTTTCTAGCTACTAAGAGCATAACGAGTGGGCTGCTTTGCAACTTCACCAGTAGGGTAATCCCAATAATGGATCCCTTTATACACTAAAAACCAACTATCACATAACGTGATAGTTGGTTTTTTTGGTTTACTAAAACAATTTACTTTTCTGCTCCTAAACCAGTATGAGCACGGACAGACATTTCAGCAAACATCTTATCATTGTCTTCAGGCTTCGTCATTAGGGTAACGATTACAGCCGCTAAGAAACCTAATGGAATACTAAATAATCCTGGGTTTGTTAATGGGTAAATTGCAGCATCTCCCATTATGTTCGGGCTTAATAAAATCAAGATAACTGTTGTAATTGTTCCAGTTAACATTGCCGCAACCGCACCTGGAGTATTAAAGCGTCTCCAGTAGATTGAGAAAATTATAACCGGTAAGTTAGAGCTAGCTCCAACAGCAAATGCATACGTAACTAACTGTGCTACGTTAAAGTTTTCTGCTAATATTCCTAAGATGATAGATACTACACCGATAACAAATGCAGTAATTCTAGCAACTTGGAATTGCTTCCTTGAGTCAACTTCTCCACGCTTGATAACGTTTGTATAGATATCGTGTGCAAAAACTCCTGCACCAGTGATAACGAGTCCAGCTACAACCGCTACGATTGTCGCAAATGCTACAGCTGAAACACCAGCCATAAATAATTCTCCGCCAATTGTTCCTTCTCCCCCACCGAGAACTTGGGCAAGTAATGGTGCGGCCATGTTTCCACCACCACCAGCTTCATTAATTGCATCTGACCCAACAAGTGAAGCTGAAGAAAAACCGATAATTGCGATGATGAAGTAGAATGAACCAATGATAATCATACCCCAAACAACGGATGTTCTGGCAGCTTGTGCTGTAGGTACTGTAAAGAAACGAACAAGTAAGTGTGATAAACCGGCTGTTCCTAAAATTAACGTAATACCCAATGATAACAAGTCAATCGGGTTCGAATATAATGCACCAGGTGTTAAAAATTCCATTCCTTGTCCGCCAACTTTACCAAACCCTGGAATTTCACCACCATTGATAATTGTTCCAAATAAGGATGATAAGTTAAACTTAAAGACAATAGCGATAAAAGCTAACATAATAAGCATTGCAGCCATTAATATTACCGCTTTAATAATCTGAACCCAACTCGTTGCTAACATTCCTCCAAGTGTTACATAAATCATCATTAGTACACCAACAATGATTAGTGAAACTGTATATGGAATACCAACTAATAAGTGAATGATTGCACCGGCACCAACCAGTTGAGAAATCATATAGAACATTGTAATTGCCATTGTTACAACTGCCCCAGCAGTACGAACTGGTCTTTGTTTAAGTCGATAAGAAATAACGTCCGCAACCGTAAAGTTACCAGAGTTTCTAAATGGCTCTGCTACAATAAATAAAACGATTACATAACCCATAAGCCATCCGATCGAATACATGAAACCATCATAGCCATACAATGCAACTAGTCCTGCAATCCCTAAGAAGGAGGCCGCACTCAGATAGTCTCCGGCAATTGCAAGTCCGTTTTGAAATCCTGTTAATGAACGACCTGCTGCATAAAAGTCACCAGTACCTGTCGTTCTTTTTGAAGCCAAATACGTTACATACATTGTTAATGCAATAATTGCTCCGAATAGTATTATTCCAAATAATTGAGCTGATGCCAATTTTTATGCCCCCTTTTCTTGTTCTTCTTTTGGTCCATATTTAGCTATAATGTCGTCCACTTGTCTATCGTAAGATTTAGCTTTAAATACGTAAATAAAAGCTAAAGCCCAAATAACTACATAGTAAGAGATTCCGAATAAATAACCAAATGTAAAGTTACCAAATACGATAGATGACATTAGCGGCTTTGCATATGCTGACATAACTATAAACAGTAAATAGTATATTAAAAATAATACTGGTACAGTGAAAATAAACCGGTACTTCCTTCTTTTTAAATCTTGGAACTCCTCCGTTTTTTCTATTTTTTCAAATGCTATTGATTTTGACATGATATTACCTCCCTTTAACATTTAATGAAAACGCTTAAAAAGAGTTTATCAAAATCGTGAACAAATTGTGTTGGTTTTGTTTGAATGGTCAGAAAAAGGGACTAAGTGGTATTATATTAAATTTATTTAGTGGCCAAATTTTTCAAATAATGCTTTCCGTGCTGATCTACTAACTGGTATAGTTGTTTTCTCTTTATTTTTTAACGTTATGTTGTATGCACCATTAAACCAAGGGGTAATTTCAAGAATATGATTTAAGTTCACCAAATAACTGCGGTGCGTTCTAAAAAACGAGCGACCTTCCAATTTCTTTTCTAGCTCTTGTAACGTCATCTTACTTTCAATAACTTCATTTTCAGTGTGAATTTCGAGCATTCGTTGTGAAGGAACAGCATAATAAATAGAATCAGGAGACAAAACAATCATTTTTTCTCCATCATCGATTAATAACTTGGAACTTAATTTCTTGGGAATATGAGTAGGAGTCTCGCTACTATCTAATAAGCGTTTTCTAATCCGCTCCATCGCTTGATGTAAACGTACCTGATCAAATGGTTTTAACAAATAATCTACTGCTTCAATTTCAAATGCATCAATAGCATAAGCATCATATGCTGTAGTAAATACAAATAACGGTGGGTTATTCGTTGATTTCATAATCTGTTTTGCCGCTTCCACCCCAGTAATTCCGGGCATTTCAATATCAAGAAATAAAACATCTGGCTTATGTTCTAAATACAACTCCACTAATTCTTCACCAGTTTCGGCACTTGGACAAAGCGCAATATCTTTTTCCTTTTCTAGCAAGTATATCAACTCTTCGCGTGCTAAATATTCATCTTCTGCAATCATCACGTTAATTTTCATTTAAAGTCCTCCTTACAGTACCATTTGGGATGGTAAAATACACTTTGCTTCCCCTTGGCAGATTTTCAACATGTAAACGTGCATCTTCTCCCAATAAACTTATTAAGCGCTGGTTTACATTATATAAACCTATCCCTCCATTATTTCTGATAGACTTACGATTGTTCATAATATTTTCAATTTCCTTTTCATCAAATCCAACCCCATTATCTTGGACAGTCACCTGAACTTTATCACCTTTCTTTTCAATGAAAACATCAATCTTTCCATTCGTTGTTACAGTTTTCAATCCGTGTTGAATAGCATTTTCAACAAGCGGTTGGATCGTAGAAGGAGGTATTAGCACTTTTGAAATCGTCCGTTCTTGTATAAAATTAATTTGCAGTCGGTTTGAAAATCGAGCTTGAATAATTTCTATATAAGCTTTAACATGCTCACATTCCCTTTCTAATAAGATTAACGACTCGGAAGCAATCCCTAAGTTGAATCGCATAAAATTAGCTAATTGGATTGTAATATGTCTCGCTCTTTTCGGATCCACTCTAAATAATGTTGCAATTAAATGTAATGTATTAAAAAGGAAGTGTGGATTTATTTGCGCTTGTAAATTTCTTAGTTCAGCATCTTTTATATTTGCTTTTAAATTTTCACTCGCAATAACTTTCAACTGGTTGGATATCAATTGTCCAATCCCTTGAGCCAATTCTTTTTCAATAGGTCTAATATGTTGCGATTTTCTAAAATAAAATTTGATAAGACTTATCGTATCATTCGCTTCGGTTATCGGTATGATTATTGCAGCTTCCAGTGGACATTCTGGATGTTCACAAGCAATGTCAACTTTAGAATAAGCGATTTGTATTTCTTTTGATTTCAAAGCTTTTTTTGACAATGGCGTAATAATTTTATGCCCAACCTGATGATGTTCAGCACCTATTCCTTTAAAGGCCAATACTTCATCCTGGCTAGTTACAGAAATAGCTGCCACTTTTAGCCTGTCATACAATAAGTTAGCGAACCCTTCCGCTTGATCACTTAATGAGCCACTTTTTAGAAATGGCAAAGCTTCCTCTGCGATTGTTAACGCCTGTTTTGTTGCTAAAGCTGCTTCATTTTCCTGTTCATTCAACACAATCCCGATCATGGCAGTAAAAACTGCTATTGCAATACTATTTGATAATACGAGCGGAAGACCGGCTAAATTCACGAAATGGATAATACTTTCATTTTGCGGATACAACACTAGTAAAAGCTGCATTTGCAATATAGGAGGGAATACTCCAATGAAAAGCGCTTGAACCGGAGATATCACACGTGCTTTTGAAAAAAAGCGTCCTGTTAGCCCTGCGAGTAGTCCTGTAAGTGGGTTAACTAACATGTTTGCAAACCAGCCAATTCCTCCCAAAAAAACTAAGTGAACAGCAGCAATAATCCCGGCACCTAAACCAACGATTGGTCCGCCTAATAACCCTGCAATTACAACAGCAATCAAACTTAGACTAACAACCATTTGATCTGGTTCTACAGACCCTACAAATCCTGTACCGACAATTTCTCCATTCGAAAGTACAATACCAAAATGTGTACTTGTAATTGCAAATACACCAAACACACACGCATGGATGATCGTCATTTTCGTATTAAATTCCCGGTATAATAATGTGCTGAATTTAGGGATTCGCGTAAGAACGAAGGCAATGACTAACAATAAACCAATTCGTTCTAAGAGTATAATTGTTAAGTCTTTCAATCATCTTCGCTCCTTCATTTCGACTCCTGTTTGTGCCTTTAAATAAAATCGTTCAAAATTAATTGGATCCTTTTGGGGAAATAAAAAAGTTCCAAGGATAGCTCCTAAAAATCCAATTGGAATCGCAATAATCCCAGGATTATATAAGTTAAAAAGTGGCTCTCTTAATATCCAGCCATTATCTATATTCATTATATGTGGTCCTAAAACAAGTAAAGTTAATGACGCAATTAGCCCACTTATCATTCCGATCATCGCACCTGCTTGGCTGAATCGTTTCCAGTAAATGGTGAATAAAATAATTGGTAAATTACTAGACGCTGCAAAGATAAATGTTAAAGAAACAAGAAAAGTTACATTAATGTTTTCTAGGCCTAAAGCAAATAGAGTAGAAATAAGACCAATCGCTAAAGCAGACCATTGTGCAGCTCGTAATTGCTGCTTTTCCGTAGTTTTACCTTTTTTAATAATATGATGATAAATATCATGAGAAAAAGCTGTAGTTGCTGAAATAACGAGGCCAGCTACGACCGCTACAACGGTTGTAAAAGCAATGGCTGAAATAAATGCAAGTAAAAAGTCCCCTCCAAGTGCTTTTGCTAATAATGGTGCTGCTAAGTTTCCAGTTGAATCAGCTGCTATTAACTGATCATAACCAATAACCGCAGCAGTCCCAAGGCCAAGCACTAATGTCATTACATAAAATAGTCCAATGATCCAACTAGCTGTAAGAACAGACTTTCTTACTTCAGAGGCATTTTTAACCGTATAAAATCGAATTAAAATATGCGGTAACCCTGCTGTACCTAAAATTAATGCTACATATAAAGAAATAACTTCTAGTGGATTAGTAAGCAAATGACCAGGCATAAAAAATTGATCTCCCATCGGTGTTCCTACTTTTACCTCATCAATTAGTGCATGGATATCCCATTCATAAAAAGAAAAAACTATTAATGATAGTAAAAATGTACTTGACATAAGTAAAATTGTTTTTACAATTTGTACCCAGGAAGTAGCAATCATTCCACCAAAGACAACGTATACTGTCATAAGACTTCCAATAATAAGAACAGATGTTGAATAATCAATATTTAACAATAAACGGATTAAAAGCCCTGAAGCGACCAACTGTGGGATCATATAAAAAATTGAAATTATAAAAGAACCAATTGCCATAATCCACCGCATTTGGTTACTAGGGAAGCGCGCGCAAACGACATCGCCAAGCGAATAGTTACCAAGATAATGAACAGGCTCGGCAACAAACAGTAAAACTACTAAATAAGAAACTAAAAATCCTAAAGAATAAAGAAAACCATCATAGCCATTTAAAGCAATCGCACCAACAATTCCTAAAAAGGAAGCGGCACTTATATAATCGCCAGCTATCGCCAATCCATTTTGAAAACCGGTTAATTTTCCTGCAGCCGTATAAAATTGAATTGTCGTTTTACTTCTTCTTGCTGCCCAATACGTAATGATCAACGTACAAATAACGATACATACAAAGAATAAAAAATAAGTAAAATTCATTCCGCTTCCTCCTGCCTCATCCTTTCAACTAATTGATCCAGTTGTTTAGCTTTTACCCAATAAATCCAGCCAATAAGCCATGTCATAAGAACTTGCAAGAAAGCATAAATCCATGCCCATGAAAGCCCAAACAACGACGGCTTATTCATTTTGTCGGGAATAAATGCTAGAGATAATGGAAGAGACAGATAAAAGATGACTGCTAACACAGAAATCCACACAACGAATAATCTTTTTTCCTGCTTCCATCTTTTGATGGTATCCACTTCACCCCTCCATTCCTCGTCCCATTTTTAGAAGATTTAGAAAACTCGATACACTTTTTTATAAAACTAGCACCCAAATTTTGGTAAATACAAATTGCATTTACTGTATATTGTTCTAGTCTCGATGACGTTCTAAACAATTTAATAAAGCTGAATACTTTAGCCAGACAGGAAGGTTTTCACTTTCCTACCGGCTAAAATATGGAAAAAGTGAACGAAAAACGATTTTGTCATTTCTTTAGTTTGGAGTAAATAAGCTTTTTTTCTTTTCGATTATTGAAAAGTCGCACCTAAATTCGTTACAATTTGTTTTTTTCGTGAAACTACTCCTTTTAATAGCGCACGGTTACCAGCTAATTGTACATTGAAGGCATCTTCAACATTTCTACTTGCTTTTCCTAATGCTAAAACTTCCGAGTTACTATTGATAATATCTGTTACAGCTAATAAAAAGAGGTCTAAATCCTTTTCTTCAATAACTTTTTCAATTTCTTTTTCTATTTCGCCTTGCTTTTCGTAAATTTCTTCAAGGTCAACTGCATTCACTTGCGCAATTTCCACTTTTGAAGGACCCATCATAAATTCTTTTGAATCCATCGCTAAAAGTTCCGCAATCGATTTGTCACTCAGATCCGTTCCTGCTTTTAACATATCTAACCCATATTCTTCAAGATTTACTTTCGCAATGTTAGCGAGTTCTTCTGCAGCTTGTACATCTTCTTGTGTACATGTCGGTGATTTAAAAAGCAATGTATCAGAAATAATTGCTGACAGTAATAAAATTGCATCTTTTTCGGATACCGCCACACCATTTTCTTTAAACATTTTATTTAAAATAGTTGCCGTACATCCTACAGGCTCAGCTCTAAAATAGAGGGGATCATTCGTTTCAAAATTTGAAATACGGTGATGATCAATCACTTCTGCTATTTTAACGTCACGAATATTATCGACAGATTGCTGAAATTCGTTATGATCAACTAAAATTACTTCTTCTACGTCTTCTGCAACTTTTTCAATTAATCGAGGTGCTTCAACCTCTGCAAAATTTAATACATATTCCGTTTCTTTATTTAATGAACCTAATCTAACCGCTTCTACATTCATTCCTAATTTTGTTTTTAAATTGGCATAAACTAACGCTGAACAAATTGAGTCAGTATCTGGATTCTTATGCCCAAAAATTAATTTTTTTCCCATGACCATACCCCTAATTCAATAGTTATATGTTATAGATTAACATATTTTACGACATTTAGTTACATATTTGACTCATATCCTTACCAATTATCTTCATTTTTCGACATTTCAACCTAAAATAGGTTTAATTTATGTTATGATATATTTTACAAAATAATAAAGCAACACACAATACAGTTTTAGGAAGAAAGTAGGAATTTAAAAGTGAAGAAGATCGTTATCGTCGGAGCTGGGATTATCGGTGCAACTACAGCTTATAATCTTGCACGAACAGGTGCAGACGTTACCATAGTTGACCATCATAAAGAAGGTCGAGCAACATCCGCTGCAGCGGGTATTATTTGCCCATGGATAACCCGACGTAGAAACAAAGCATGGTATGAATTGGCTAGAAAAGGGGCAGCTTATGTAGAAGAATTAATTTCTGAATTACATATTAATGGCGAAAATAAAACTAAATACAAAAAAGTCGGTGCAGTTCGGTTACATACAGACAAGGAGAATTTACTTAATTTAAAGGAAATTGCCTTAAAAAGAAGAGAGGGCGCACCACAAATGGGTAAAATTTCCCTGTTAAGTATCGAGGAAACGAATGAGAAAATTCCTTATTTAAATGGAAATTATCATGCTTTATTTATAGAAGGTGCTGCACGATTAGACGGAGATGCGCTCCGAGATGCGCTCCGAGATGCGCTCATTGCTGCTGCAAAAAAACACGGTGCTACTTATATAGAAGGAAATGCAGAACTCATTTACGAAAATAAAATAGTTACCGGTGTTCGTACTGGTGAAGTATATATTGATTCCGATATCGTCATTGGAACGAATGGTGTATGGATGCCAGAACTTTTAAAACCGTTGGGAATTGATCTAAAGATATCTGCTCAAAAAGGTGAAATCATTCATCTAAAAACTGATTCACTAGATACTTCATCGCTCCCAGTTGTAACACCGCCAAACAACCAATATATTTTACATTTTGATGACGGTAAAATTGTAATTGGTGCAACCCATAACAACATTTCCGAGTTTGATATGAAGATCACTGCAGGTGGAATTCATTATATCTTAGATGAAGCGATTAAAGTTGCCCCCAGTTTAGCAGAATACTCCATCGCAGAAACTCGGGTCGGCTTCAGGCCATTTACGTTCAATCATTTGCCGATTTTTGGTTCCCTTCCTTCCATTAAAGGACTCTTAATCGCAAATGGACTTGGTGCCTCAGGGTTAACTACAGGTCCTTTTATTGGTAGTCAATTAGCAAAAATAGTGCAGGCGGAAGAACTCGATGTTAATTTGGATCATTATCTCGTAGAACAAGCAATAATAAATTAAATAGCTATTAGGATAGACATCCGCAGAACTTTTTGTCAAGCGGATGTTTTGCAATAATAAACTTCATTTTTTACATCGCTCTAGACTTTTGTTCGTTCATCTTTACCTCATACTTTTTCAAGTTATCCGCAACTTTTAAGTAAACAAACTGGAATATCGGGCTTTGGATAAACGTAAATACAAATGTAAAAATAAATACAGGCCCACCAATCAATAATCCTAATAGTAACACACTCGTTTCCGTAATAATCCTCACTTTTCCAATAGAAACTCCCGTTTTATCAGCAATCGAAAGCATAAACCCATCCCGAGGTCCTGATCCAATTCCAGCACCATTGTAGATACCACCACCAATCCCCATAATAACGATTCCTGAAAGGATCACACCAACATCCGTCCAAGTGTGTGTCGCTTGTGGTAAAAAATCAAGCCATAAATAAAAGTCGACAAACATACCGATAAGTATTGCATTCGCTATTGTTCCGAATTTTACATAAGTTCGATCAAGAATGAGAGAAACAGTAATTAAAAGAATGCCAATAATAATATTCCACGAACCAATCGATAACCCAATCTTTTCAAATAATGCAACACTTAAAACGTCCCATGGATGAATTCCTAAATGTTGCATATTAATCGTTATGGAAATCCCCAAACTAAAAATAAGATTTCCAATCATAAACACCAAAATTCGAGCATAAATCAAGTCTGTTCACTACTTTCAAACCGTAATAAAACACCCTCACTATTTCCACTTACGTTTTCCCTATTTAAATTATAACATGGAATGAATGCCATACTGAATACCGTGACTCTTTATGTTTATAATCCATGATTAATGGATTATAAATAAATAACGCCAGAGGACTAAATATATGAAAAAGGAGCAGAAAAATTACCTTATTGCTATCATCCAATTCTAACAATCTTAACACGTATCATTCTATACAATACTTCAAAAACTTTACCCACAGGCTTTTCTTTTGAAGGAAAAAACCATTATCTAAGATGGCGTAGAATTCACGAATGTGGAATAATGAAGATGCAGTTTATACTGCTAAAAATGAAATATACCAAGATAACTTAACACCAATACGATAATTTTCGTATTGGCTACAAAATGCCACCGGATTAACGACGTACTGATATGTCGCTTCTATAATAGGAGCGACTTTTTATTACGAATCGATATACAAGCTTTTCATACTATATTTTCCACGGATCAAATTATACGGAAAATGATTTTTATGAATATAAGCTCCATAAGTAGTCCGGCCGTCACATTGATCCCACGCCATTTCAATGTTCGTCACTCTATTATCACGATCATAATAAACCGGCATATCCTTTTCTATCTCAATTGTTTCCACAATAGATTCATTAAACATTTCAAAACGTAATGTCATTAAAAAATCTCCATCAATTATTTTTCTATTTTCAATCTCAACTACCCCAAAATATGATTCATGGCTAAAAAAGTTATGTATAAGAACAAGCACACATAAAACCATCACCGACATGATCAAATTCCTATAATTTTTCGTCATAAAATCCCTCACAGTTACTACCGACTCTATTCTACCATAAAATACCATAAATTTAAAATCCAAAAAATCTTAAAGTGCGTGTTCAAAAAGGATAAAAAGGATCAAGAAGTTCGAGGCGGCGCGGTTTCGAGCAGCGGAATGTATGCATTTAGATACATGAGTAGCGGAGAAACAAGCCAACGAAGGAATTCGCAGTGTCATTTTTACCGGACTTTTTGAGCATCCTCTTAAAGTGATTTTAATTACAGACTACTAATTGAAAATGATCATCATGGATATGTAAATGAAAATATTTGAGGAGTGATCTTAGTGTAAGAAAACTGATTTACTTAAAAAAAGAACCATTTGATAAAATTATAGGTGCTGTAAAAAGCTTAAAAGAAGGTCAAGCTTTAATTCTACATGCCCCATTTAATCCAGTTCCTCTTCACAAAGTATTCAAGAGAAAAGGTTTTACTTATGATGCAGAGAAAATCGAAAGAAAGCATTGGAAAGTAATTTATACAAAGGATGATGAATGATGGGGGTACTTTTGTAGCTGATGTAAGACTACGTAGAAAATTGGATAAAATCTTTTTCTTTTACAGTTTTAGCAATTATTATTGGTTACACGATTCCTGTTATTGCATTAATATTGTCTATGTTTAACATAACAAACCCCACAATCTGGAGCTGGATTATCTTCAGTATTTTAGGATACTTATATAAGATCGTTCCAGTACTTTGGTGGATACATAAATATTCAGAAAGAATCGGCAATGAATAAGTACCTACAATGGGAGAAATGATTAATGAAAAACTGAGCGTTGTTTTATTTATCGTCAGTATCCTAGGTTTAATTATCGGCGTACTGCTTCAAATCGGTTTCGTCATTTATTTCTCATCTCATTTTAACAGGAACAACAATCGCTCATGTCATTTCAATTATTAAAGTGTTACCATTCGAATGACTTTAACAACACCAGGATGTCCAATGGCTGACAGCTTATCTAAAGGAGTAGAATGTCGAGTTCGACAAATTAAAGACGTCAGCAAGATTGCAGCGGACTTAGTTTTCCCTTAGACACCAGCTCAAATGACAGACAGATGTAAACCGTTTTTATGGAAAAACTAAAATATTAGATTCCAAAAAGGTTTGAACCCGTGTGTGGAGGTTTCCAAGCCTTTTTTGTAACGCTATTTCTTTTCAATAATTTGTTTCCTTGTCTTCGACACATTTTATTGAATTGATGATTTATTTAAACTGTATTTTACCCACTATCTTGTAACATTCTAATTTCGTTCGTTTTATTCAGAATGGTTCCTACTATTAAAATATGTTTCCTTGTTACTTTTTTACATTTTATTACAAATAAATGATAAGGAAAAAACTGACTGTTTAGTATAGCAAGATAATAGAAGGTAAATCTTTTCCCTAATTAAATTGATTGAAATTAGAAAATGTATTTGCATAATTTTTCCATTCATCTAACTAATACAAGTAATAAAAACTATAAAATTTACCTTAAATACTTACTAATCCTTTTGTTCTAGTTAAATAAGTACATAAGCAATGAAGGAAACTAAAATAGATGTAACGATCATTGCCATAAGTGGTTTTAATGCCCTTGTGCGCACATCTTTTAAACTGACATTAAGCCCTAAACCGACCATCGCTGCTGTTAATAACCATGTTGTAATGTTATTTATTGTTTGTAATATCTCACCTGATACAGGAATAGAATGTCCGAATACGTAACTGCCTAATATACTTAATAAAATAAATCCGAGTAAAAAATATGGAAACGGAGCCTTTGTCTTACGTTGTTTAGCATCTTCATTTTTTCGTTTCATCATATAAATAAATATAAAACTAAGTGGTACGAGCAAGAATACACGTCCTAATTTAGTTAATAATGCAATAGCTAATGCATCGTTCCCCGCCGGTTCTGCTGCAATAGCCACGTGTGCTAATTCATGCAAACTCATGCCAGACCAAATCCCGTAATCAATTACATCAAGTGGGAGGATTGGTCTAATAATCGTATAAATAATCGAAAAGACAGTTCCCATTAAAGCGATAACGCCAACACTTATTGCTGTATCTTCATCTTTCGCCTTGATAATCGGAGCAATGGCGGCAATAGCCGCAGCACCGCAAACTCCAGTACCTACACCGAGTAGTAATGAAATGGATCTGTCCGCTTTTAATAATTTTGCTAACCATATAATAAATAGAATAGCAAACGCAATTATGATGGTATCACGGACGAGTAACCCAAGACCATCACGAAAAACGACATCAATATTAAGTTTTAAGCCGTATAATATGATAGCTAACCGTAATAATTTTTTCGATGAAAATGTAATCCCGTTTCTAATCACTTCAGGATAACCGAAAAACTGCCTATATAATACAGCAATAAAAATAGCACTTGCCAATTGACCAATATGGCTAAAACCAGGAACTTTAGCAAGTAAAAATCCTAACAAGGCAATAAAAAAAGTAAATAGCACTCCAGCTGTCCATGTTAATGCTGGGGTTATTTGTGGTTTCCTCTGCTGTTGTTGTGAATCCATAGATGCACCTCCTTATTACAGGATAATCAGTTCATTTGCATAAGTAAAATAATTATTTATAATTATTTTAATAAGCAATCACTTATGATTAGTCAGGGTGAGTATAAAAATGGATAAGTATTTAGAAGTATTTGTTACTGTCGTTGAACACCAAAATTTTTCTCGAGCAGCAGAGGAGCTGCACATGACACAACCAGCAGTAAGTCAATACATTCGTTTGTTGGAAGAAGACATAGGTTCAAGATTGTTAGAACGAACGAATAAATATGTACGTATAAATAAAGCAGGCGAAATTGTTTATCACCATGCAAAAGAAATTATCGGGCTATATACAAAAATGGAAAGCTTAATTGAGGAATTAACGAATAAAGCCAAAGGAAAATTGACTATCGGGGCAAGTTATACATTCGGAGAATATGTGTTACCACAGATTATTTCGATCATGCAACCGGAATACCCAGATATTCAGCCGATCGTTACGATAGGGAATACAACACATATTGCAGAATTAGTGGAGAGTCATCAATTAGACATTGGTATTGTCGAAGGAAGGATTAAAAAAACAAATTTATTTCAAAAGATATTTACAGAAGATGAGTTGTTTATCGTGGCATCTTCAAAACATCCATTACATCATCAATCTACTATTCCTGTATCTGAATTAAGTAAAGCGATGTGGATTATACGTGAAAAAGGTTCGGGTACACGGGAGGCGATGGATACTTTATTGTTCAAATTAGGTATCCAACCAGAAAAAACGATGGAATTTAGTAGTACACAACCAATTAAAGAAGTAGTTGCGGCAGGTCTTGGGGTTAGCCTTTTATCAAAATGGGCGATACAAAAAGAATTAAACAATGGAGATTTAGTCATCTTACGAGTTAAAGGAACACCGTTTTCCCGTCAATTCTCATATATAACGAATTCCCCATTTCAAACAAAAGCATTAGAGTTATTTATAACTTATTTGCATCGTAAAGAATTTATTTAGCATACAGCTTTAGCCATTTTCAAAAATCATGCGGGTCAAGCTAATGAATTGTTCCTTGCCCTACAGAACCATATTCGCTACAAGAATCGATTTGGCAAGTATTCAAAAGAGAGATAACTATCACGTGAATATGATTGTATAAAATCTGTGTAAAAACATTTACAGTTTAATCACTTTATATTGTATTCTGAATCAAACAAAAAACTCATGAATCCTTATTATATCAAGGCTCATGAGTTCAATCAGACTTTATTATATAAAATGGAGGTAACAACCAAAATCAAACAGATGAAAATAATATATTTTAAAGAGGGCGTTTAAGCCCTCTTTTCTTCCATGAAAAATAAGTCGCTTATCCTTTACCATCGGTTAGCGGCTTGAGAAGAATTTTATCAAAAAAGTAAATATTTAATCCTAAATAGGTAAAAATATGACATGCAAGAAATATTAAAACTTATTTAAAGGATGTGTATTTATGGATGTATTAAGACGTATCGCATTAGCCTTGGTTATTATAGGAGCTATTAACTGGGGGTTAATTGGATTTTTCAATTTTGATTTAGTTGCAGCGATTTTTGGAGGACAAGAATCCTTATTATCAAGAATTATTTACTCTTTAGTTGGATTAAGTGGGTTGTATGCCTTAACAATCTTTTTCACTGGTATTAATGCATCTAATGAAAATAATATTGATACAGATAGACCTAATTATGGAACAGAGTTTGGTAATGAATTCGAAAATTACTCAAGGAACAAAAATGATTCTAATAACAAAAAATAAAGAGGGTGATTAAGCCTGCTGACATAAGAAAACATAAAAAAACCTTATAAAATTAACGTTTTCAGGCAGTGTTCAAGTGGAATTCGTACAAAGTTCAAAGTTTCTAACAGATAGACGTTCAAAATGAGCGTCTATTTTTTACTTTACCTTAAATTATGGAAAAAAACTTTCTTATAAGAGCATGTTCGAGGAAGTGAAATACCAGAAGAAACATTGAAATTATGTCTGCATTCTGATAGTGATATTGGAATGAACAAGTAAACCAGCAGGGCTTGCCCTGCCCAGTATTAACCCCCTCACTCTAACAGGAGGGTGGAAAAACATTAAAAAACAGAAAAAAAAGCTCCAAATCCAGTAGGAACAACGGTTTAAATCAGATTATGAAAATGTCAACTTTTTCCCTTTAGTTGACATCTTTTTAATTGTCTAGGAAATTATCACTAGCGTTGCATAAAGTTTTTATATAAAAGTCAAGCTATTTATTTAACAGATATTTTTGAAGAATGGCAATTTTCAGTGTGCAAACACACAAAAAATCCTTATAATTAGGGTATGGTAGTCCTGTCCAAATCCCAAATTATAAGGAGTCATCATGGACAATCATACCATAAAAACTGTATTTAAGGAATTCATATATCCATTAGATTCAAAAGTTATTCAAAAAATGATTGATATTGATAATGGCTTACAATGTGGCTTTTGTTAGTGTTGATGACGAATATTATGGTTAAACTATTTGTTCTACAATAAAGATCAAGCCGAAAGAAATCAACCAATGTACACAGCAAAAATTGCTACACCAATTAACATGATTGCACTTACTGTCGCGACTGTATTCATCCCGCTGGTGAAAGCTTCCCTAGCAATGGCAAGAAGTTCCATACCCAGTGGATCAGAGAGTTTTTGGGTTGCTTCCGCAGCGCCTACCAGGGTGTCACTAGCAGCCTCGGCCGCCTTAGGTGGAGTATCAACTGGAATGTTGTCAGCAATCTGGTTACGGTACACAGCTGTTCCGACGCTTCCTAGTGTAGCTGAGAGATGTCTTGCAATTTTCGTTATACGTGAGCGTTTATCCTTACCACCTTCCCAAAAATAAATATGAAAATTTAACAAAAATAGTTTTCTTTACTATAATGTCCTTTATGGAGGTGAAAGGATTGTGAGTGTTTTTAAGAACATTTATAGTCAATTTAATTTAAAATATTTAATCAAAACTTATATCATTGGTATAGCATTCGCTTACCTTGCATGGAATTATATATACGAAGGTGGTTCGACATCGATAAAAATTTTCATAATTTTAAGTGCAATTTTATTCCCGTTCGCAACTATCATTTATGATTCGGTCATTGACTTATTCTTTGGAGGCCTTGAATTAAGAATCAACATCCTTATCTTTATCGGGTATAAATTATTTAAAATTATTATGTTATTCATGTTTACAATATTTATTGCACCAATCGGTTTAATTTTTCTAATAGTCAGATCAAAAATATCGCAGGCTTAATACATATTCTTACTTTTTAAAAAAGAGTAGCGAGTTTATCGCTACTCTTAGATTTATTATTTAAGTTTCTACAGCTTGTTTAAGTACTGCCGCAACTAAAATTCCAAGCACATAATCCATGATGAAATAATACTAAAACCCCCCTAGTAAAAATGTTATGATTGCCCCAATGTATAGCGATAATGATTTAAATAATGCTTCCATAATTACCTCCTGTTTTTAGACATAAAAATAGACACCTACTTTGTAGATTCCTTACTCATAAACATTCTTTATCTAATTTATACTTACAATATGAACACATACCGTTATCAATCGTATTAAATATTTCGTCAAATGATAATTCCTCTATACATATGGGACATTCATATCTGTAATTATCTTCGTTAAGTCCGTATTTTACAAAATTTTCTATCTGAGAATCAGTCAGATTTGAAATGCCCTCATTAGAGATTTGTAACGCTATTCCATGAGCAGCGGTTCCTTCTTTTAATAATTCAACTATCGAATTTCATTCACATAATCCTCAAAATCATCATAAGTAAACCCTTCTCTAGAATTTCGAAAACTTTTAAGTTGCTCAATTAATTTCTTTTTCCATTCATCAATACTTTAACTTTAAATCTCTATCATCCATCTCATTCCCTCCCACCGTCATTTTACGACAAATAGCCAAAATTTAACCATAAAAATAACGCCTATTCAGCGTTTATCTCATCTACTTGATTTTTAAATACCTCAGCAACAATCTGTTTTATTCTTTAATGTCGGCATTTTGTTATGAACCCGGACAGAAACAACTTCATCATCAATAATGTTCTCATTTCATCTTACTATTTCAGTTTAATTTTGCTTTTCCTCCTTCTCTTTAACTTCTTATTTTCTTCTCTTAATCGATCGTTTTCTTCTAATTAAATAGCGCGACACGCTTTTCTTTAAAGTCATTTCGCTTGCCCACTCATCATTTAAATTATTGATTATTTTATTTACATCTTGATTCAATTTAACTAACCTCTTTCAGTTCATTGATTTCTTCCTGTTGTAAGTTTACTACCATTTCCAAGTTTTCATAATCACTTATCAATCGCTCAAGCAGTACTTGTTGTTTCTGATTTCATTTTTAATAAACCTGTGGCAAACGAGTATGGATCCACCCCTGTCTCGTCTCTAAAAAGCTGTGGAGTTTCTTCTGATAGTAATCCTAATTTAGGTTTATCGTAAATACCTACTTCTAAATTTGATTTAATATGGTATTGAGTAGGTTTCAAACTCATCATCATATGAATTAAAAGAAGAAGACTCTGTGAAGGCAACCTATGTATTTGATAGTATAGTCTGATAAAAAATGTACATAATTTGTACATTCAGTTTTCAAACTCTATCATATTTTATCAAAAACAGTAAAAATAAAACTAATAAAAAAACACTTGTAAACGTTGTTGTATCAACATTCCAAGTGACCTTAATAATTTTATAAAACTCTATTTAAAACACTTCAGATACCAGTGGTCGGTCTCGAACCGACACTCCATTGCTGGAACGAGATTTTGAGTCTCGCGCGTCTGCCAATTCCGCCACACTGGCAATACATTTATTTTTGGAGGCGGCAACCGGATTTGAACCGGTGATAAAGGTTTTGCAGACCTCTGCCTTACCACTTGGCTATGCCGCCATACTATAAGCGGAAGACGGGATTCGAACCCGCGACCCTCACCTTGGCAAGGTGATATTCTACCACTGAACTACTTCCGCAAGCTAGCTGGGCTACTAGGATTCGAACCTAGGAATGACGGAACCAAAATCCGTTGCCTTACCGCTTGGCTATAGCCCAATGAAAAATAAATGGGGCGACCGGTGGGATTTGAACCCACGCATGCCGGAGCCACAATCCGGTGCGTTAACCACTTCGCCACGACCGCCATCATCATTAGGGATAATTATTCACTTATGGCAGGGGTAGTAGGAATCGAACCCACATCAAAGGTTTTGGAGACCTTCGTTTTACCATTAAACTATACCCCTATATTTAGTGGTGGAGGGGGGCAGATTCGAACTGCCGAACCCGATGGGAGCGGATTTACAGTCCGCCGCGTTTAGCCACTTCGCTACCCCTCCAGCGTATTGACATTATTAATATCAATATTGATATTAAATGTGGCTCGAGACGGAATCGAACCGCCGACACAAGGATTTTCAGTCCTTTGCTCTACCGACTGAGCTATCGAGCCGTTAATATGGCGATCCGGACGGGACTCGAACCCGCGACCTCCAGCGTGACAGGCTGGCATTCTAACCAACTGAACTACCGGACCGTTAAAAAACTTACCAATAATAAAATACCATTAATGATTGGTATTAGTCAAATTAATCAATTATATAATATTTTAGTAATAATTATTGAAAATACTCGTAAAGATTTATTGGTTGCACTTAAGTTCCATTTATTATAGTTTATAGGATACACTAAAGTACAACGTATTAAAGTTATTTGGTTGCGGGGGCAGGATTTGAACCTGCGACCTTCGGGTTATGAGCCCGACGAGCTGCCAGACTGCTCCACCCCGCGATATAATAAAATATATAGTTTGGTACCCGCTATTGAGTAGCGGTATTTCTTTTGTGGAGTCTCGTCGTGTTTGCGCACTCCTCGCATGTGAGACATGCTCCACCCTACAAATATAAAAAATATTATATTTTGTACTTGTAGAGCAGGATTTTGAGTCTTACGTCATCTCAATTTAAACACTAACTTTAAATTGAAAATCATGATGGAGGATGCAGGGCTCGAACCTGCGACCCCTTGCTTGTAAGGCAAGTGCTCTCCCAGCTGAGCTAATCCTCCGACTAGACAGGATGTGCACGATAGGAAATCGCGTTCTTAACATACCTTCCTCAATATCCTATTTTAATATATAAAATAATGGTGACCCGTACGGGATTCGAACCCGTGTTACCGCCGTGAAAGGGCGGTGTCTTAACCACTTGACCAACGGGCCAGTATTTATGCTGGCGGAGAGCAAGGGATTTGAACCCTTGAGACCACGTTAGTGGTCTACACGATTTCCAATCGTGCTCCTTCGACCAACTCGGACAGCTCTCCGAATGGCTCCACAGGTAGGATTCGAACCTACGACCGATCGGTTAACAGCCGATTGCTCTACCACTGAGCTACTGTGGAATAAGTTAAGATATATGACGTTTTAAAAATCATATGTATAATGTTGCTAAACAAGCATTTGTCACTGATAAGAAACGTGCTGAATTTTAGCGACAATATATATTATATCTGTTTCTAAAAAAAAATGCAAGCTTATTTCTTAAAGAGCTTTTTGCGATGTACTCATTTTCTCTTTTTTACATAAAAATTAGTGCGGACAGTTTGCCCACAGATACTCGTTTTTTATCT
>NZ_JAXHDD010000016.1:0-80055 GCF_037072025.1 Pseudogracilibacillus sp. SO30301A
TTAGTTTTTTTGGGCTAATTTTATGTTAATCAATTTTTTTATCTAGCGTAAATTTCTTTAGACTGAAAAGTTCAATGAATTCATAATCAATTGTTGATTCCCCCAACAAAATGTAATAATTTTAACGACAATTTGCAAATAATAAATTTACAGCAAATTTATGTAGTGACTAGTGATTGCAATAATTAGTATGTTATAATAACCATCAAGAATTGGCGTCTTATGCAACAAGACTATTTTTTAAAGCTAAAACACCAATAATTAATAATATACTTCATTTTTAAACACGTATTGTTCAAATGTGCTATTATTTCGGTAAATAATGATGAATGTTAGTTCAATTGCTAATTATGTTAGGAATAAAAAGAGTAAAGGAATTATTGTAAATTTTTATAAATAAACTGTATGAGATATCATATAACCATTTACATCATTTTTACAGTATTCAATAAAGTTTTAAAAATATATTAAAGGATGAATTTAAATGAGCGATGCAAAACTAGATTTAGTTTTAAAAAAGTTAGAATCAATGGAAAATGATATGAAGTCGATGAAGAATGAAATGGAAACAGTAACAAATCATCTAAAAAAACTAGATACAAAAACGGATTATATTCAAAGCGATGTAACTACTATTAAAGATAGTATTGAACGCATTGACCATGCAGTAAATGAAGATGTCTTAGCCATTTTAAAAACAATAGAAAATAAAACAAATGACAACGATGCAGACATCGTAGTATTAAACAACCGTCTTTTCAAAGTAGAATCAAAAATACAGAAAATAATTGGCTAATAACGATAAAACTATGCTTTATCTACAAAGACTTCCTTTCTAGCGTTTTATGTACGATCTTGGTTCACACAAGCAATTATAATTACTTTGTGGGGCATGCCGTCGCTTCTTTAAAGGTCATAAAAAGCAATAGGCTTTTTATTCCGTTCTTTTACCAGACCGCATTATTAGTATCTTAATAGGACATGATACCATATGTCAAAACAAACAGCTATGAGATTAATAAAAAAATACAACAGCCTTTAGGAGACAGTTACGGCTATTACAACTATCACAAAAGAAATCGTTGCTACTCGTTCAAAATGGATAGAGGATTATGGTTAATGCACCATCGGAATTACAGAATATTTATGAAGAAATGTACGAATCTAAAGTGAGATCACAGGATTTACTAAAGAATTTAACCTTAGATAATTATCATGATGTAAAATTTCAGAGAGAAAATGATTATTTTATTGCGACAGTTAACTATTTTTATTATAAGAGTGAAACAGTTCGCAATCACTATCCATCACAAACGCAATCCAAAAGCTAGTGTTAAAGGAAGAGCCCAGGCAGTAATTGAACTTATTAGGATGGGAGAGTTAAAGCTATAAAACAGAAAGTATTTTAACACCAATGAATCTACTATTTGCTGTTCAAATGGTCTTTTAAATGTTCTTCGAGGCCAGTAAATAAATTCTCAAACGATTTTAAAAGTGTTTATGAAAATCGTTAAAATAGTTCTTCGCTTCATTAGCAGTTTTTCCTGAAAAAGAATGCATTGTATTCAACCTATTAATGCTTTGCTTGAGACATACTTTTTACACTATCTTTGTAACTGCTATAAGTTGCTTCAAAATTACTAGTATTGGAAGAGTTCTATTGAACCAACTTTGGAACACGCTACATCCTACGGAGGAATCTTGTCTCTTCTTGATTATGTAAAGAAAATTCGATTGACTGACCATTTGGAGGATTATCTCAACGTTAGTAAACAAGGATTATACACCAATGCATCTGCTATTTGCCGTACTCCATACACGATAAGAAAAACTGATCGTTATACATTGATCAGTCTTTCTCTTACTATTTAAATATGGATTAAGTTCCATCATAAATTCTTTCTCCTACTACCGTAAGGCTTGACTGACAACATGATGTGCGATATCTATGTGGCGTACGATTTAGCTGCTTCAGCCTCGTTTCACTTTCCTTACCACAAGCATTACACTTAAAAACGAAATGTTTTCCGATTTTTGTTGATTTCGTACTTGGTGCACCGTGTTTTATTAACTCCGATTCAAATAATGGATGGCCATCACTGCTTGGGTTCTTCATCATATGAAATGCATAATGGATGCATTCATGTTTTAAAATTCCTATTATCACATCATCTGTACCATATTCAAGTGTATTTCCCGCTATCTCAATACGTAGTGGACGTTGATCATAAGAAACAACAAATCTACCTAATGTTGTTCTAAGTCGATTATTTCGCTTAATAGGTATAGTTAAAGTTATTCCGTAGCATTCTTGTAAAAAATTACTTGCTATTTCTGTTAATTCTTCTTCTGAAATTGTTGCTCACTCCTATATGTTAGAACAATATTACCTCTTCATTATAGCAGTGAGCATATACAAAATTCTATTTATAAATCTACTTAACCATTAACTTTTCTTTTATAGATTCGGGTAGATTTTGTGATTTTCCTGTTGTGGGATTTACATTCACCAATCTCCCTCTTCCCGTTAAACAGACTTCATCTGACTCATTTATCGCTAAATAATGTAGATCCAGTGAACTGTTCCCAATCGAGTCAGTCTTTACAAAGAGTTTGATTGTTTCTCCAAAAAATATTTGTCTATGATAATCGCATTGTAAATCAGCGACAACTGGAATAGACTCTGGATTCATTAGATTCGTAAATAATTCTAAATGTTTCATATATTCAATTCGCGCTTCTTCAAAATAAATAAACGGTGAGACGTTATTTACATGTCCAAACATGTCAGTTTCTGAAAAACGAATAGTAATATCAATATAAAATGAGAACTCTTCTTTCCATTGTTTAAAATCGTTTATATATGAAATATGTTGCATGGAATATCCCCCTTCCTAAACATCAAATTTTTTTAAAAGATTTTCGAGTTTTAACGCTAAACCAATATTACCTTTAACTTTCAGCCTGCCTGTCATATATGCTGATGCTGAGTTTAAATTTCCTTGCAATAATTTTTTAAAGTTCTTTACATTCATCGTAAGTGTACAATCAGCTGAATTATTTTTATCTGTATCAACTAATGCACTTCCATCTTTAAAAATTAATCCATATGTACCAGCATCATCTCCTGTGATTTCAAAAATATAACTTGCATTTAAATCTTTAATTAACTCAGGTCGTTCATTAGCTATTTTTTCAATTTCATCCCAAATTTCACTTAATGACTTCGTATCTAAATCCATTATAATATTCGCCCTTTCAAATGAATGATTGTTCACCCATTATAATATGAAAACAATTAAAATGAAAGCGCAACCCTAATGAATCAATTATATTGACTTACAATATATGTAACGTTACAATCATACCTGGAAGGGTATATTAAATATAAGGAGGGATTTTAATGAGCGAAACTGATTTACTAATAACACTTACAGCTCATGAGAATGATGAAAACAATGTAACAATTGCATTTACAATGGGAGTTAAAGCGCTCGAGAAAAATCATCATACAGAAATAATGCTACTTTCAAATGCGGTACATGTAGCAGAAAAAGGATATGCGGAAAAAATCGATATCGGTGCTCCTTTTTCACCAATTGATGAGCTACTAAAGGCATTTCTTGATAAGGGTGGCAAATTAAAAGTATGTTCATCCTGTATGGAACATAATGGTGTAAATAAAGAAGATCTAGTTGAAGGTGCTGAGGTTATAACTGCAGATTATGTAATCGATGCAGTAATGGAAGCGAAACGTACTTTACAATTAAATTAATATAAGTGAAAAAAATTTACTAAGTCTGCCAATAGACGCTAATAGGTTGTACCAACATATGGATGCTAATTTAATCACATTCCAACATGTAAAGTGGCTATCTAAATAGCGAAACAATAAAGATGAAAGAACCCCCTTACCTCGAGTAGATAAGGGGTTCTTTCATCAATTATGAATTAGTGAGCATTGTCGCTACCAAAGAAATTTTTAAATGATTGCGCAACCGTTGCTCTATTCATTGCTGCAATAGAGGTTGTTAAAGGAATACCTTTTGGACAAACTTGGACGCAGTTTTGTGCGTTTCCACAACCTGTAATCCCACCATCTTCCATTAATCCATCCAAACGTTCACTTTTATTCATTTCACCTGTTGGGTGCGCATTAAATAATCGTGCTTGGGATAATGCAGCTGGTCCAATAAAGTTTGATTTAGCGTTAACGTTTGGGCAAGCCTCTAAACATACTCCACATGTCATACATTTAGATAGTTCATAAGCCCACTGACGCTTTTTCTCTGGCATACGAGGTCCAGGTCCAAGATCGTACGTACCGTCAATTGGAATCCATGCTTTAATTCGTTTTAGGGCGTCAAACATACGCTCCCGATCAACGATTAAATCACGTACAACAGGAAATGTATCCATCGGTGCTAAGCGTATTGGTTGCTCTAGTTTGTCAACTAGAGCCGCACAAGATTGACGTGCTGTTCCATTAATAACCATGGAACAAGCACCACAAACCTCCTCTAAACAGTTCATGTCCCACTGTACTGGAGTAGTTTTTTCCCCTTTAGCATTAACTGGATTTTTTTGGATTTCCATAAGTCCAGAAATTACGTTCATATTTTTACGATAAGGTACATTAAAAGTCTCTTCGTAAGGGGAGGAATCAGGGCTGTCTTGTCTTGTTATAATAAAAGTAACAGTTTTTTGTTCAGCCATTATTTTTTGCTCCCTTCACTTTTTTTAGAATAATCACGTTTTCTCGGTGGAATTAATGAAACATCTACGTCTTCATATGTTATTTCTGGTTCACCATTTTTATATGATGCAATAGTTGTTTTTAAGAAATTCTCATCGTCACGCTCAGGGAATTCTGGTTTATAATGAGCTCCACGACTTTCATCACGTTTTAAAGCACCGAGTGTAATAACACGAGCTAACTCAATCATATTTCTTAGCTGACGAGTAAACATAACACCTTGGTTACTCCACTGAGATGTATCAGTTACATTAATATTTTCCCAACGCTCTAGTAATTCTTGAAGTTTTTCATCTGTTTTTTCTAGGCGATCATTTTCCCGAACTACTGTTACGTTATCTGTCATCCATTCACCAAGCTCTTGGTGTAATTGATAGGCATTTTCTGTTCCATCCATTTTGAGAAGTGCTTCAAATTTCTCTTGCTCTTCTTTTTCACGAGCATCAAATAATTCAGGTCCCATGTCCGTCACATGTTTATCTAACCCATCGATATATTCAATTGCCTTTGGACCGGCAACCATTCCACCAAAAATAGCGGATAATAATGAGTTTGCTCCAAGTCTATTTCCACCATGCTGTGAATAATCACACTCACCAGCTGCAAAAATACCAGGAATATTGGTCATTTGATCATAGTCAACCCATAATCCACCCATAGAATAGTGAACGGCAGGGAAAATTTTCATTGGAACTTTACGAGGGTCTTCTCCAACGAACTTCTCATAAATTTCGATGATTCCACCTAATTTAATATCAAGCTCTTTTGGATCTTTATGGGAAAGATCGAGATAAACCATGTTTTCCCCGTTAATTCCTAACTTTTGATTCACACAGACATCAAAAATTTCACGAGTAGCAATGTCCCTAGGAACTAGGTTACCATATGCAGGATATTTTTCCTCTAAGAAATACCAAGGTTCTCCATCTTTATATGTCCATACACGACCACCTTCACCACGAGCAGATTCACTCATGAGACGTAATTTGTCATCTCCTGGAATTGCTGTCGGGTGGATTTGGATAAATTCACCATTCGCATATTTCGCACCTTGCTGATATAAAATGCTCGCTGCAGACCCAGTATTAATAATCGAGTTCGTTGATTTACCAAAGATAATTCCCGGCCCGCCTGTTGCTAAAATCGTTGCATCAGAAGGGAATGATTTAATTTCATGACTCTTAATATTTTGTGCGACAATTCCTCTACCAACGCCTTCATCATCGATGACTGCACCGAGAAATTCCCATCCTTCATATTTTGTTACAAGTCCTTCTACTTCAAAACGACGAACCTGTTCATCTAGTGCATATAATAATTGCTGACCTGTTGTTGCCCCAGCATATGCTGTTCTATGGTGCTGTGTACCTCCAAAACGTCTAAAATCAAGTAGACCTTCAGGAGTACGGTTAAACATAACACCCATACGGTCAAGCATATGAATAATACTTGGTGCTGCGTCACACATTGCTTTTACAGGTGGTTGGTTTGCTAAAAAGTCCCCACCATAAACTGTATCGTCAAAGTGAATATCAGGAGAATCACCTTCCCCTTTTGTATTTACCGCACCATTAATTCCACCTTGGGCACAAACAGAGTGAGAGCGTTTTACTGGTACGATAGAAAATAAATCTACTTGAACGCCAGCTTCAGCAGCTTTGATCGTTGCCATTAATCCAGCAAGTCCGCCACCTACTATTGCTACTTTTCGGTTACTCATTGTTTATACTCCCTCCTCTAAGTAATTATGCTCCCATTCCAAATTCAATGATCGTTCTAATTCCAATATAACTAACTACTAAGAAAACAATAACTGTTGCGTATGTAATGATTTGTTGTGAACGTGGAGATTGTGCAATTCCCCATGAAACACAGAAGCTCCATAATCCATTCGCTAAATGGAATACGATAGCGAGAATAGAAATGATATAAAACCAGAAATAGAATGGCTGAGTTAAGATTCCTTCCATTAATTGATAGTTCACTTCAGCATTCCCTAGTGCAACTTGAATTCTTGTTTGCCATACATGCCATGCAATGAAAATAAGTGTAATAACACCCGATATACGCTGTAATAAGAACATCCAGTTACGGAAATAACCGTATTTTCTTGTATTATTACGAGTCACAAGTACGATGTATACTCCTAAAATGGCATGAAATAAAATCGGTAAATAAATAACTACAATCTCCAATACAAGTACAAATGGAAGTGAACCCATAAATCCAGCTGCCTTATTAAAGCTCTTTTCTCCATAAACAACAAAATGGTTCACAATCAAGTGTTGTACAACAAAGATACCAATTGGAACAACACCTAAAAGTGAATGCAGTCTTCGGTAAAAATATTCTCGATGATCCACCATGTGTTACTCCCTCCTTAACTTATTTTTTATATAAATTTTTTAAAAAATTGCACAACAGGTTTATAAATAGGTTTTATAAATATTATTTACGACTCTTTTTAAAATAGTGGTCAATATAAAAATATGCCTCTAAAGTTAATTCATCACCCATCCTTAATTGAAAACCAGTGTTTATTGAATTCTTCTTTATTGTACTTCTAACTAGAAAAAGCGTCAAGAAAAGGGGTATTAATTTTACACATATAGTATTACATATAAACGAAAAGAGTATAACATTTTAGCACTTAAGACTCAGCTAATCGACGTTTTATCCCAATATATTAACATAATATTAATCTACGAAACTATGATATAATATAAGCGTTACAAATAAATTATATATGTAAAGGATGACTTAGATGGACAGAAACTTAATCTCGCTCTCTACGCTAGATGAGTTTAATTCCGAAACGATTGGTCAAGATATTCTTAGGTACATTAGTTTACCTAGCTTTCTTGGTCATGAAAGAGATACATTATTATATTTTATCGGTCGTAATCTCGCTAGGAAAATACATATTGGAAGTTTCGACGATGTTATTTATTTATTTAAAAAGTTCCGCTGGGGAAACCTGGAACTAATTAAAGATAAAAAAAATCATATGATTCTTCATTTAATGTCTGATGATATTGTAAAACGCATGCAAGCTTCTATTGAAGTAGATTTCCGTTTAGAAGCTGGTTTTATTGCAGAAGCAATGCAAAATGTAACTGGACGTCCAGCTGAATGCACAGAAACAGTTAATGAAAGATTGTTCCGAGTGGAATATAAATTGTATTTTACTGATTAATAATCAATCGGAATAATAGACGATAAAGGAATTAAATCTGTTTTACTCTAATATCAAGGTCACAGAATATCATGTTTTGTGACCGTTTTCCATTTTTTCAGCAAATAAAGGTATAAGTGCGTTCAAAACTCCTATGTCTTTACAGACACCGCGATGTATGAAAACTCCCATTTTCGTATAAAAAGAAGGATAAAAAGGATCAAGAAGTTCGAGGCGGCGCAGTTTCGAGCAGCGGGATGTATGCATTTAGATACATGAGCAAAGATCTGGCACGCAGAAAAAGTGATCTTCTTTTCCAAGGAAACGCTTCTAGCACGCAGAAAAAGTGATTTCCCTTTTTCAAGGAGCGGAGAAACAAGCATTCGTGCGAAATTCGCAGTGTCATTTTTACCGGACTTTTTGAACATCCTCTATAACCTTTTATAATTCTACACCTAAATATTTAACCTTTAGAAATGAATCGTTATCCCCTATTCGTCCGACCGATTATCGGGCTGTTCATTTAAGTTTTCCAACACATTTTCGGCAACATTTATAGGAATCCCAAGTTTAGTGATGTCTTCAATCGTTGCTTCCTTGATTGCATTTATAGATTTAAAATGAGTTAAAAGAAGGTTTCGTCTTTTTGCACCAACACCAGGAATTTTGTCCAATTCAGATTGCATAACTCCCTTTCCACGTAATTGACGGTGAAATGTTATAGCATACCGATGCACTTCTTCTTGAATTCGTTGTACTAAATAAAATTCATTGGATCTTCTCTCAAGAGGAACTACTGTTGGAGGATCTCCATATAGCAATTCACCTGTTTTATGTCTTTCATCTTTGACTAATCCACATAGTGGAACAGATAACCCAAGTTCGTTTTCAAGTACATCTCTTGCTGCTGACATTTGTCCTTTTCCCCCATCGACAATAATTAAATCTGGGAAAGGTAGATTTTCAATTAAAACTCTTTTGTACCTGCGCCTAATAACCTCTCGCATTGTCTCATAATCGTCTGGTCCTTCGACATGTCTAATTTTATATTTTCGGTATTCATTTTTAGTTGCTCTCCCATCAATAAAAACAACCATTGCCGAAACTGGATCGGTACCTTGGATGTTTGAGTTATCAAATGCTTCGATTCTTCGTGGTGTTTCAATATTCAATAACTCACCCAACCTTTCAACAGATTTAATTGTTCGTTCTTCATCGAGTTCGATTAAAGAAAAGCGTTCTTCCAAAGCAATTTGCGCATTTCTACCTGCCAATTCGACAAGTTCTTTCTTTTGTCCTCTAAAAGGTGTATGCACATCTATTTCTAACAGTTCCTTGATTAAAGTTGCATCAGTGCCAATCGGGACTAACACTTGTTTTGGTTTTAAATTACGTTGATGTAGATAAAACTGTCCAATGAAACTAATAAACGCATCTTTCGCTTCTGTATAATAAGGAAAGATCGCTACATCACGTTCTAATAATTTTCCTTGGCGAATAAAAAATACTTGAACACACATCCAGCCTTTATTAAAGCTATATCCAAATATATCAATGTTTACCTTTTCATTTAATGTCACTTTTTGTTGTTCCATCACTGCTTCAATATGGGTAATCTGATCCCTAAATTCTTGTGCCCTTTCAAAATTGAGTTCATTACTTGCGGTTAGCATTTTTTCTTGTAAATCTTTTTTTATCTCCTTATATCCGCCATGTAAAAAACTACTTATTTCCTGGATAATCTTATCGTATTTTTCTTTTGGAACAGCCTCTTCGCCACATGCTAAACATTGATCCATATGGTAATACAAACAATAACGACCAGGTGGGTTATTACATTTGCGAAGCGGATATAGTCTGTCTAATAATTTCTTTGTTTCTCGTGCAGCAATTACATTTGTATATGGTCCGAAATATTTTCCACCATCTTTTTTTATTTTTCGTGTAATTAATAATTGCGGATGCCGTTCATTCGTTATTTTTAAATAAGGATAACTCTTGTCATCTTTAAGCATGACATTATATTTAGGATCATATTTTTTTATTAAATTCATTTCTAATATAAGTGCATCAATTTCACTGGAAGTAACAATATACTCAAAGTCTACAATTTCCATCACAAGTCGCTGTGTCTTCTCGTCGTGTGCCCCAATAAAGTAAGACCTGACGCGGTTTCGTAACATTTTTGATTTCCCTACATAAATAACAGTGCCATGTTTGTCTTTCATTAAATAACAGCCTGGTTTTGCAGGTAAGACTTTCAATTTCTCGTGAATGGTAACGTCCATCGGGATCCCCCCTTACTTATAAATGATTATAGTAAACTTGGCATTCGTTAAAGAAATCATGCCCTTATCACTAGGGTATGCCGACGTCAGGCGCAAAGCCTGGTTCTTAGTCGGCCTTCCTTAGAGCCGTAATGCCGAAAGACAGAGGTGATGTTGCACTTATGCTCTTGAGTGCAAGCCTTTAGGCGAAATGCCTTAGTTGCACTTATGCAGAAAGAAATATGTATATACTTTCTTACTGCCAACAAAGATAATCCCTTGCCTCATTAGAGGAGCAAGGGATTTTATCTTAATTAACTTACGTCTTATGCGTGTTTGTTAACTAGTTCTGCTAGCGCTTCTTTCGGCTGGAAACCTACAACTTGGTCTACAACATTACCATCCTTCATTAAAAGTAAAGTTGGAATACTCATTACACCATATTTTCCAGCTGTTTCTTGGTTATCATCAACATTTAATTTAACAATTTTAACTTTCTCACCCATATCTCCATCAAGTTCTTCAAGAACCGGAGCAATCATTTTACAAGGACCACACCATGGTGCCCAAAAATCGACAAGTACTAGCCCATCCGTAGTTTCCTGTGCAAAGTTTTGATCAGTTACTTCTGCAATTGCCATTTAAACTCCTCCATTTCAATCTTGATTGATTCTGCATTCGATTATATCACCGTTAGTTTTACCTTGCTAGTAGTTTGCTTATACATGTATGGCTTTAAACGAATACTACTGTAGAAAACCATTTCGTATCATTTCCAACCAGCGCATCTCATAAGAGTCTCCTCGTCTTTTAGACCACTAAGTATATCTAAAAGAGCCACTTTACTTTGCATCTTTTACGGCCACTACGCATCCGGAGAGAGCCAATCAACATCTTTTCTGCCCACTTTTCATGCGGAGAGCCACTAAGCATCTTCTTTCTTCACTTTATATTATGTTAAGTAGATCATTCATCAGTAAAAAAACGTAACATTTTGTTAAAAAATCTGATCGCCTATTTTATTGCGATCAGATTTTTTGCTCTTACCCTATCTGTTGCTTCAATTCTTCTGTAAGTAAAGGAATAACTTCAAATAAATCGCCAACAATTCCGTAATCAGCAATGTTAAAAATATTTGCTTCCGGATCTTTGTTAATCGCAACGATTACTTTCGAGTTAGACATTCCGGCTAAATGTTGGATAGCTCCAGAGATCCCAACTGCAATATATAAATCAGGTGTAATAACTTTTCCAGTCTGCCCGATTTGTAAGGAATAATCACAGTACTCAGCATCACACGCCCCACGAGAAGCTCCCACTGCACCGCCTAATAAATTTGCTAATTCATATAGTGGTTCAAAACCTTCTGCACTTTTGACGCCACGTCCACCAGCGATAACAACGCTTGCCTCAGACATGTCGACACCTTCAGACTGTTTACGGATCACTTCTTTAATAACCGTACGCAAATCTTTTACATCGACGTCTTTTGCCTGAATCTCTCCAGAGCGAGATTCATCTTTCTCAAGAGCAGCGATGTTATTCGGTCTAATTGTAGCAAAAGTTATACCTTCTTTAATTACCTTTTTCTCAAATGCTTTTCCAGAATAGATCGGTCTTGTAAAAATTACATCCTCACCGTCTGTTTCAATTTCTGTTGCATCGGAGACAAGACCTAATTCTAGTCTACTTGCAATTTTTGGAGTTAAATCTTTCCCAATGGCAGTGTGACCCATAATGATTGCGTCAGGAGTCTCTTCGTCAACTACTTCCAAAACCACTTGTCCATAACCTTCAGACGTATAATTTTTCAAATTTTCATGCTTCACAGTTACTGCACGATCCGCACCGTAATAAATCATTTCCTGAGCTTGGTCTTCCAGCTCACCATCACTTAGCAGAAGTGCTACTACTTCTGCATTATCGTTCATTTTCCTAGCAGCTGCAATTGCTTCAAAGCTAACATTTCGTAAAACACCTTCTCTTGATTCACCAATAACTAATATTTTATCGCTCATCTTTACTTCTCCCTTCTCACCCTTATTTACAGTACTTTCGCTTCATTTTTTAATAAAGATACTAATTCTTTTACTTGATCTTCGATGTCCCCTTCTAAAATACGACCAGCCTGTTTTTCAGGAGGTAAAAAGATATCAACCGTTTCCGTTTTTGGTTCCAAATCATCTTCATCAAGATCTAAGTCATCAATTTCTAATTCTTCTAAAGGTTTTTTCTTCGCTTTCATAATTCCTGGTAAAGAAGGGTATCTTGGTTCATTAAGTCCTTGTTGACATGTGACAAGAAGCGGTAAATTGACATCGATCTTTTCGACATCCCCTTCTACGTCCTTTTCAATATGAGCCGTTTCTCCCTCTATATCGAGCCCAACAATAGTAGTAATATATGGAATATCTAATCTTTCTGCTAACCGTGGCCCAACTTGTCCACTCGCTTCATCAATTGCAACATTTCCAGCTAAAATTAAGTCAGCTTCTTTATCTTCAAAAAATGCTTCTAAGATTTTAACCGTAGTAAATTGATCTCCTTCTTCAAGATCATCTTCCGTATTAATTAAAACTGCCTTATCCGCACCCATCGCAAGCGCAGTGCGCAATTGTTTTTCGGAATCTTCATCTCCCACTGTCACAACGGTTACTTCACCCCCGTGCTCATCACGCTGGACAATTGCCTCTTCCACCGCATATTCATCATAAGGGTTAATGATAAATTCAGCGCTATCATCTTCAATTTCTCCATCGGTAACAACAATCTTATCTTCGGTATCAAATGTCTTTTTTAATAAAACGTAGATATTCATATTTAATTCCTCCCTATCTTATCTTTATTATAAGCTGACAACGTCAAACAAGCTGTGACCAATTTTCAAACTTTTTTATCTGTCTTTAAATTTTGGCTTTCGTTTTTCGATGAATGCTTGAATACCTTCTGTAGCATCTTCACTGCCAAAAATTTCTCCAAAGGCTTTCGCTTCTTGATCTGTTCCTGCTTGGAAAGAAGCAACTTTTGCATATGGAATTAATTCCATTATTCTTGTAATAGCCGGTTTACTTTTTGCCGCTATCTTTTCTGCTAAATTTCTTGCTTCACTTTGTAACTGTTCATCATCAACAGCTTTATTTGCAAGTCCAAGTTGAACCGCTTCTTCACCTGTTACTGTATCCCCTGTTAAGATCATCTCATATGCTTTAGGGATTCCAACAAATTGAGGTAGCCGCTGTGTCCCTGCAAATCCTGGAATAATTCCAAGCGTAATTTCTGGTAAACCAAGCTTGGTAGTTTTCGTAACTAAGCGAATATGGCAAGCTAAAGCGAGCTCTAACCCACCACCCAAAGATGCACCGTGAATCGCAGCAATGATCGGTACATGAAATCTCTCCATTCGGGAAAATAAATCTTGCCCCATTTTTGCAAGAGACTCATAATCAGAAGCTGCTTGTAAAGAAGTAAATTCCTTAATATCTGCTCCTGCCGAGAAAAACCTGCCTTCCCCTGTTAAAATAACAGCTTTTACTGTATCCTCCTTTTCAATCTGATCTAACTGTACCTTAAGGTCTTTTAATAATGTTGTGGAAAGTGCATTGGCAGGTGGGCTGTTGATCGTAATAGTTGCAATGTGATCTTCAATAACTAACGATAATGTACTCACCTTATTCCTCCTTAATCATAGGTAATAACCAAAATATATAATTCCTTAACAAAACTTCATGTTTTTGAGGGGATCATAAACTATTTGAAAAATCCTTTCGTTAAAAGCTCGTGAACTTCTTCTGCTTGATCTAAAAGTGAGTAATGCTGAGATTTCATTAGCCAAGTAGTAACCGTTTCATCAAGTGTTCCAAAAATCATTTGCCTTATTATTTGTGGATTCATATCTTTTCTTATTTCATTTTCCTCGATTCCTTGCTGTATGATTTCATCCATAACAGTTAAATATGATTTAAGTACTTTATTAATCTCTTTTCGTAATTCGGGTTTTGATTGTCTCAATTCTAGTTGTGTTACAATCGCTAAATGTGGCGATTCTGAAAGTAGTTTATAATGCATGTTAATTAATGTTAACAGTTTATCACTGGCTGATTTTTGCTCACTTGTTGCATTATCAATCATTTCTATAAAATGACCCATCTTCTCTTTAAATACTGAAATTAATATGTCTTCTTTATTTTTAAAATATAAATAAATAGTTCCATCCGCTACATTTGCTTGTTTAGCAATCTTTGACACTTGGGAAGCATGATATCCATTTTCAGCTATTACTATTACTGCAGCATCGATAATTTGTTTATATTTTGGCCGTTCTTTGTTCATTAGAACTCCCCTCACTTTAATAAAAAATTACTTATGAATGATTGGTCATTCATAAGTAATTGTAGCGTTTTCATTTCATTATGTCAATAAAGATATCTACCCGAATGAAAACGCATAGTTATTTTCTCTATCTATATCTACTTAAAGAAAACTATTACAAAGTAGTCCTCATTCCTTGCTCTATATTGTATATGTCCATAAATTAATTTACTTTTTTATCTTCTTCTATCGCATCAATCGACTCTTCAATTAGTTGTCTTTTTAAAACTTTTCCAACGATTGTTTTTGGTAGTTCATCACGAAACTCGTAGATTCGCGGTACTTTATAAGGTGCTAAATTTTTTCGACAATATCGATTTAATTGCTTTTCGTCTAACTTTTCTCCTTTTTTAGGAACAATGATTGCTTTAACTGTTTCTCCTCGATATGCATCAGGGACTCCAATAACCGCAGCTTCCTGTATTCCCGTATGCTCAAACAATACCTCTTCTACTTCTCTTGGATAAATATTAAAACCACCAGCAATAATCATATCAGACTTTCTATCTTCAACATAGAAATATCCTTCTTCATCCATTCGTCCCATGTCGCCCGTTAATAACCAACCATCTTCTTTCAATACTTCCTTTGTATCTTCTTCTCTGTTCCAATACCCTTTCATTATTTGAGGACCTCTGACAGCAATTTCTCCAACTTCACCAACTGGTAATTCTTCAAGTGTTCCTTCCTTAACAATCATTGCTTCTGTATCAGGCCAAGGCACCCCTATACTACCATGAACTCGGTTACCCCAAATGAAATTGGCATGTGTGACAGGTGACGTTTCAGTTAAGCCATACCCTTCCACAAGCCGTCCACCTGTTATTTTTTCAAACCGCTGTTGTATATCAAGTGGCAGTGAAGCAGATCCACTAATACATGCTTCAATTGATGATAAATCATATTTTTCAAGATTCGGATGGTTTAACAGTCCGATATAAATGGTTGGAGCACCAGGGAATAAGGTTGGTTTTAATTTTTCGATCGTTTTCAAAACTTCTTCTGCATCAAATTTTGGCATTAAAATCATTTTTGAACCATACATAATAGATAAATTCATTATGGTTGTCATTCCATATACATGGAAAAACGGTAAAACACCAAGAACTATCTCTTGACTATTTCTCAACTTATAAAGCCAAGCATTACACATCTGTACATTTGTAACTAAGTTATAATGGGTGAGCATAACTCCTTTCGGTTTTCCTGTCGTCCCACCAGTGTATTGCAGTAATGCTAAGTCTTCCTTTGGATCAATTTCAACTTCTTCATACGAGTCGGAAACGCTTTCAAATACCTTTTTCCAAACATGTGTATCTGCAGATTCTTCTACTTTAACTACCATATTATACTGACGCTTTTGAATAAATGGGTAAATGAGATTTTTGGGAAACGGTAAAAAGTCACTTATCCGTGTGACAATTGCATGCTCTAAATCCGTTTTATCCCGCACACCGGAAACCCGTGGTAATAGGATATCCAAACAAACGATGTATTTTGCTCCTGAATCCTTTACTTGATACTCTAGCTCCCTTTCCGTATATAAAGGGTTTACTTGAACAACTACTCCACCCGCCATCAATGTCCCATAATACGTTATGACAGTTTGTGGACAGTTAGGTAACATACTAGCAACTCGATCACCTTTTTTTAATCCGATTGACTGTAGAAAACTTGCCATTTGCTTTGCTTGTTTCAATAACTCACCAAAAGAAATTTCTTTTCCCATAAAATGAAGCGCTTTCTTTGCCGTATGACGTTTACCACTTTCCAATAAAAACTGGTAAAGTGGGATTTCGTCATACTGAAGCGTAGTAGGAATTTCTTCTGGATAATGCCTTATCCAAGGCTTTTCTTTATCCATCTTTATCCCCCCATACTAAATTTAAAATGACACATAAAACTGTCAGAAGCGAAGTTCTTAGATGCTAATCCATTCATGAGGTTCCTTCAACAATTCTGCCATTTTTTTACGAAAAAATCCAATAAGCGACACCAACAATTATAAAAACAACTGCGACCGAAATAAGTATTTTTGCTAGTTTATCGAGTACCATTGTTATCCTCCATTATAGAGAAAGATCCTTATCAGACAATCGTTTCTCAAAGTCTATCATAAAATGAATAGTAATTCAATATAATAATGAATGTTTGTTCAATTTTGTATTAATATGTCATGTTTAGTCCTTTATTGAAATTCAATAACTGTAACACCACTTCCTCCTTCATTTTGCCCACCTAAACGATGTGATTTTATAAAGGGGTGTGATTGAATATATTTTTCTACCCCTTTTCTAAGTGCTCCAGTACCTTTACCATGGATGATCGTCACTCGCGGGTACCCTTGGACAAGCGCATCATCAATGTACTTTTCTAATTTTAACAGTGCATCTTCATAGCGTTCTCCTCGTAGATCAAGCTCTGTTTTTACTGTCCCCCCGCGGGAAGAAATCATATGTGATACAGGGCGAGATGGGGAATCGGCTTTTTCGTCTTTTGCTTTTTTTACAAAAACAAGATCTTTTCGTTTCGCAGTTATTTTCATCACGCCAACTTGGATCACATACTCATTTTTATTTTTCTTTTCAATAACTTGACCTGTTTGTTGTAATGTTTTATGTTTAATTTCATCGCCTACTTCGAGCTCTTGTTGATCAGCTTGAACATCTTCTCTTTTTTCACCTTTAACGAGTTCGGGCTGGGCTTCATCCAACATTTTTCTTGCTTCAATCCATTCATGCTCTTTCCACATTGCTTTATCTTTCATTTGGCGAACTTCATCGACGATAATTTGAGCTTCTTCTCTTGCTTTTTGGAGCGCTTTTTCTGCTTTTTCTTCCGCTTTTTTATATAGCTCCATCTTTTTCTGTTCAAACGTATTCCATTCTTTTTGCAAATCTGCACGAAGCTGTTCACTTTCTTCTAAAATACGATTCGCTTCCTCTAGTTTCTTTTCAGCTTCATTTCTTGACTTTTCTAAAGCTGCAATCATATTTTCGACATTCTTGGAATCGACACCTAGATAACTCTTTGCATGCTCAATAATTTCTTTTCGGAGCCCTAAACGATCCGAAATTTCAAATGCATTACTTCGACCTGGTACTCCCATCAATAAACGATACGTAGGGCGTAATGTTTCCACATCAAATTCCACAGAAGCATTCATGACAAACTCTCTATTATACCCATATGCTTTTAATTCCGGATAATGCGTTGTAGCCACTACTCGTGCTTCGCAGTTAATTACTTTATCTAATATTGCCATCGCCAGTGCTGCTCCTTCTTGGGGGTCTGTACCGGCACCAAGTTCATCGAATAAAACTAGCGATTTTTCATCAACTTGTTCCATTATGTTTACTATATTCGTCATATGCGAAGAAAATGTACTTAAATTTTGTTCGATCGATTGCTCATCACCAATATCTGCAAATACTTTATTAAAGACAGCTAGTTTACAACCATCGAATGCTGGTATTTGGAGGCCGGACTGCGCCATTAATGTACAGAGCCCAATTGTCTTTAATGTGACTGTTTTTCCCCCGGTATTCGGACCAGTAATTACGATCGCATGGTAATCATCACCGATAGCAATATCGCTTGCAACGACATGCTCCATCGGAATAAGTGGGTGTCTAGCCTGTTTCATGTCAATAATTCCCTGTTCATTTAATGTCGGCTTAGCAGCTTTCATTTTAACGGCTAACCTAGCTCTTGCAAAAATACAGTCTAAATTTGCGATAACCTTTATATTAATAAGTAAAGATTCTTCATGCGTTGCTATTTCTGACGTTAACTGTTGTAAAATTACATCTATTTCTTGTTTTTCTTGCAAAATTGCTTGTTGCAGCTGGTTATTCAAATCAATTACAGCGCGCGGCTCCATAAAAAGAGTTTGTCCAGAGGAAGATTGATCGTGAACGATTCCTCCAATTGCACTTCGATATTCATGTTTTACAGGTAAAACATAGCGATTATTTCGAATTGTTACGATCGCATCTGATAACATTTTGCTTTTTGTTCTTGTTAATTGTTGCAGTCGCTCACGAATACGAGTTTCATACGTACGAATTGTTTGACGGATTCCTCTTAATTTTGCTGATGCATCATCAACAATATCACCATGATCATCAATTTTACGTTTAATTTCTTTTTCTAAAAATTTTAATGGCGTAATTTCTTCTGCTATTTCCTCTAGTAGAGGGAAACTTTCTTCTACATTTTCAATAAAACTTTTCAAATTTCGCCCAGTATAAATCGTTTGCGCAACTTGTAAACACTCCGTCGTATCTAACATGCTTCCAATTCGGCTTCGTTTCAGACTTTCCGTAATATCGTATACTTGAGAAAAAGGTACAGTCTTATCCAACATTAAAACATGTAGCGCTTCATCTGTTTCGTTTTGAAGGCGTTGTACAATTTCGATATCGGTTTGTGGCGTAAGTTTTTGTACCGCTTCCTTACCAACTGATGAAGCGGTCTCTTCCAGTAATAAATCAATCACTTTATTAAATTCCAATACATGTAATGTCCGTTCATTCATAAAAAACATTCTCCTTAAAAGCTACACTATTTATTGCGATTAATATACTCCATTAGTTTCTCTTTTTTCCAAGTGTTCAATACAGTTTCTGGTTTTAACCAAGCTTTTCTTGCCATTTTTACACCATAATCCATATGCGCGAGTGTTCCACCACGATGTGCATCGGTATTGATCGCTATTGTTACACCGGTATCTTGTGCTGCTTCCAACCATTCCGTAGCAAGATCGAAACGCTGCGGATTTGCATTTAGTTCAAGACATGTATTCGTTTCTTTTGCCCGTTCTATCAATTTTCCAACATTCACCTTATAACCTGACCGACGTCCAATAATACGCCCTGTCGGATGGGCAATTAGATCAACGTATGGGTTTTCTAGTGCATTGTATAGTCTGTTCATAATTTTTTCTTCAGATTGGTCAAAACTTGAATGAATTGCCGCAATAACAAAGTCCATTTCTTTTAAAAACTCAGTTGAAAAGTCCAATTCCCCATTCGGTAAAATGTCCATTTCCACACCAGAAAATATATGAATATCATCATACTTATCATTTAACAACGCTATTTCTTCCCGTTGTTTTCGAAGTCTTGATTCAGTTAATCCATTGGCAACCCGTAAAAATTTAGAGTGATCGGTAATGGCAATATATTCATACCCTTTTCCCCGTGCATGATTCACCATTTCTTCTAGTGATTCGGCACCATCGCTCCAAGTTGTATGCATATGAAGATCACCGCGGATTTCGTCATGCTCTAATAACTCAACTTCCTCCTTAAACGCCTCAACCTCACCTTTATCTTCACGGATTTCAGGTGGGATATAATGAATGTCGAAGTGATTGAAAAAGGCTTTCTCTGAATCAACATGTAGAACTTCTCCTGTTTCTTCCACCTCGATACCATATTCGTTAATTTTTTCACCACGTTGTTTTGCAAGTTGCCGCATTTTTACATTATGAGCCTTTGAACCGGTAAAATGGTGTAGCGTAGTGTAAAACTCCTCTTTTTTCACAAGTCTGAAATCTACATTTACTTCATATTGATCCACTAACGTCACCGAAACTTTTGTATCCCCACTTGCAATAACATCTTGAATCAAATCCATTTTTAGAATTGCTTCCCTTACTCTTTCAGCTTCCTCTGTAGCAATAATAAAATCAATATCTTTTATCGTCTCTTGTAACCGTCTTAAACTTCCCGCGATACTGAATTGCTGTATTTCCGGAATCCCTTCCAAATACTTTTCAATCACACTAGCAAGCTCGAGCATATATGCAACCGGTAAACGTTCCGGTCTTGTCTCTTGATTATTTAGAGCCTCTACAATATTTTCTGCTGTCTTTTTTCCAAAGCCTTTTACTTTTTCGACTCGCCCATCCATACATGCGAGCTTAAGTGTATCCGCATCAACTACATCTAATTCTTTATATAAAACCGCTAACCGTTTTCCACCTAAACCTGGTAACTTCAATAAAGGAATGAGGCCATCCGGTATTTCTTTTTCCAATGTTAGTAAAGTTTCTGAAGTCCCCGTTTCAAGAAATTCTTGAATCAAATCATTAGTGCCTTTACCAATTCCAGGAATTTCAGTAAAATCATCGATCTCATTTAATGAACGTACATCACGTTCAAGACCTTGAGCGGCTTTTCTATATGCGGCTATACGAAACGGGTTCTCTCCTTTTAGCTCTAAATAGGTTGCTATTTTTTCTAAAAATTGTACAATATCTTTTTTGTTTAGTCCCATTATTAATCTCTCCCTACAAATCATGGAAAAAGACTGATCTCATATGCAATCAGTCTTCGTTTTCTCATCAGTTATATAAAATACTTAATACATCTGTAAACCATAACTTTTCCATAGCTTTTGATAAAATCGGCGTATGCTCCACAATTAATGTCGCAAGAAAAGAACTCTTAATTCTTACCTGAATTGCCTCCATCGGCAAGAGTGCTAGAACAAATAAAATAAGAAACGTAATAAAATAAACTTCAACAAACCCTAAAATTGCGCCTAGTAATTTATTAAGTTGCCGAAGCACAGGTAAATTTGCTAGAAAGTCGAGCATGGACGCAATAATTTGTAAAATAATTTTTGTAGCAAAAAAGATAATGGCAAAAGCAATCGCATTATAAAACGCATTTTCAAGCGGCATACTGTTTAAAAAGACTGCCCAAACTTGGTCAGAGCTAAACTCTGGATACGGTATCCAATACGGCAAATGGCTTGCTAATTTACGAAAGTATAGAATCGCTACAATAAAAGCAATAATAAAACCAACCAAATGCATTAATTGTAAAATAAATCCACGTTTAAGTCCCATAAAAAAACCAAAAATCAAAACAAGTAAAATAATTATTGATATCATTTATTCTTCCTCTTCTATTAATGTTACTAGATCTTCATAATCTGCTTTTAATTTTAAGTAATCATTCATTGTATTAATTGCTGTAAGTACTGCCAATTGTGTTGTATCTAAATGTTTATTAACTTGATAGATTTCACCCATTTTATCATTCACTAATTTAGCAACTAATTCCATATGTTCTTTTGATTCAGTACCTACAATCGTATACTTTCTTCGATTGATTTTAACATCTATTTTTTTACGTTCTTTATTTTCTCGAGTCACACTAACGTTCCTCCCATTATAGCAGAACATCATCATTTCGTGCCTACTACTGCATAAAGTGGTACAATTAATTTTAACATGAAAATCGACATTTAGGAAACGGTATATATTTTTTTTACGCTTTACGTGAAAGGTGGGTAAAAATTGGGGAAAAAATCACCGAAATTTTTACAAATGAAACGATTGACCAAATGAAAAAAGCATATAAAGAATCGCTTGAGAATTCACCTCCTGGAGCAGTTTTTCGGGCGTGCACTGGCGATACCAGTAATAACAGCTTATAAATCTGGTAAAGTGCTTTTCCAAGGGGCTAGACCAGAAGTGGAAGTTGTAAAATGGGGAGAACCTTTAGAGTATACAACAAAAACATCTAATGGGAAACAAAATTCAACCTATATACCACCTGAATCCCTACTCTATAATAATCATATCGGTTCAGATGAATCAGGTACCGGAGATTATTTCGGTCCAATTACCAATTACTACATGCGCAGTGTATGTCAGGAAAGAACAGATTGATTTATTGAAAGAAATGGGGATCCAAGATTCAAAAAATATCACTGACGAGACAATAGAACTATTCAATTACAAGCTCGCGGCTGGTCTCAAGGAAAAAAAATCAATGCTCCATCATTCCGTGCGGAAAAGACATCAGGTTCATTGTCATAATTCCCCTGCGTTTCTTGATGTGATATGATCATTCAAGTAAAACCTCATAAAATGGGGAAGTCATAATTCCCCTGCGTTTCTTGATGTGATATGATTGACAAAGAGGAACAAAAATCAAGTATTGAGTCATAATTCCCCTGCGTTTCTTGATGTGATATGATTGTAAAAATAATGTTAAACCTCAATGAAAGTCATAATTCCCCTGCGTTTCTTGATGTGATATGATAAACTATTGTCGTGGAATTCTTTAAAACTGGTCATAATTCCCCTGCGTTTCTTGATGTGATATGATAAACGTGCACAATACTGTTCCCCTTGGTTAGTCATAATTCCCCTGCGTTTCTTGATGTGATATGATAAATCAATTTAAAGCAGATCAAGAGCAATTGTCATAATTCCCCTGCGTTTCTTGATGTGATATGATTTTAGTGGTGATTATACTTGCGAATGTAATGTCATAATTCCCCTGCGTTTCTTGATGTGATATGATTCATTCACGAAACGGACAATGAAAATAAAGTCATAATTCCCCTGCGTTTCTTGATGTGATATGATTCGATAAGAATAATGCTGAAATAGAGAAGAGTCATAATTCCCCTGCGTTTCTTGATGTGATATGATCCTACACGACTAGACGAGGTCGCTTCTACGGTCATAATTCCCCTGCGTTTCTTGATGTGATATGATCGGCACTCAAATGACCTTGATTAGAGAAACGTCATAATTCCCCTGCGTTTCTTGATGTGATATGATGTACCAGAAGAAGAACTCATGACTGTGAACGTCATAATTCCCCTGCGTTTCTTGATGTGATATGATTGTTTATATGGACGGCGTTCGGGATAAAAAGTCATAATTCCCCTGCGTTTCTTGATGTGATATGATTCAAACGTTTAGAGAGTTGGACAACTTTGTGTCATAATTCCCCTGCGTTTCTTGATGTGATATGATTTGCTTATGTTACTAGATATAATTACAGGGGTCATAATTCCCCTGCGTTTCTTGATGTGATATGATAACATTTGATTCAAGGAAGAGTATTCAAGCGTCATAATTCCCCTGCGTTTCTTGATGTGATATGATGTTACCGTCGATTTAACATGTGATTGTAGAGTCATAATTCCCCTGCGTTTCTTGATGTGATATGATGATTGGTAGTGATATGTTGCATCATAATGAGTCATAATTCCCCTGCGTTTCTTGATGTGATATGATGCGTCTAGCGCAACAAATGCTCGGGAAAAGGTCATAATTCCCCTGCGTTTCTTGATGTGATATGATTCAGAGTGTAGATAAGTTAGAAAAGATAAGGTCATAATTCCCCTGCGTTTCTTGATGTGATATGATGGGTACTGGTAAATTAACACGTCACGAATTGTCATAATTCCCCTGCGTTTCTTGATGTGATATGATTCATTATTATATACAGAAGTTTCAAAACACGTCATAATTCCCCTGCGTTTCTTGATGTGATATGATAAGCGTGCATTTAATAAACTCTATATCATGGTCATAATTCCCCTGCGTTTCTTGATGTGATATGATGGTGCTCCTGTCGCAACTATCAAGGGCAGTGTCATAATTCCCCTGCGTTTCTTGATGTGATATGATAGGTTCAAACCATTTTATCGTTTATGATGGGTCATAATTCCCCTGCGTTTCTTGATGTGATATGATATAGAGAACACTATCTATGATGTTCTTGTAGTCATAATTCCCCTGCGTTTCTTGATGTGATATGATACAAGCCTTGAAAGCCCTTGATACTTCCCCGTTTCAAGGGCTTTCTTTTTTAAAAAAATGAATTTTTTCTGATTGAAATTTAAATATATAATCGTTTTTCATTCAATATCATTCAATATAGATTTTGGATTTCTATTTGGCAAGTATGATTTCGTAAATATCCTTTTTTTGCCGAATCATTTTTTCTGCTATTTCTAATTTACCTTCTTTTATTCCTTCTATCCTAGACTCTTCGGTCGCCGTCATTACTATAGAACCCTTTCCACAAAGATATTCCGCAATGTTAAAAAGTTCTAAGTTTAATTTCCTTCAAAGAAAATTTTCTGGTTTCATATTTAAGGTATATAGTTTTGGAGGTATTTTTGAATAATAACAAGTAAGTAAAATAATCATGCAGATAGACTGCATGATTATTTTAGATTTCGTTTAATTTTATTTATATCTTCTTCAGATAATCCTGTTAATTCAATAATTTCGTAAATATCTTTTTTTAGCTGAATCATTTTTTCTGCTATTTCTAATTTACCTTCTCTTCTTCCTTCTTTCCTAAGTTCTTCAGCCGCTGTCATTACTATAGAACCTCCTTTCGCAGAGATTTTTCTTGCTATATTGACTGCTTGTTTAGCAGTAAAATTCTGCCTCGCATTTAATACATACTTTATAAAGGTTTAAAATAACCCATAACTGTTGGCTTCTCTTTAAGTTTAAGAAATGCTTCAATACCCCGTTTAAATGATGCAATAAATTGTTCTTCATCTGGTGATTGTATATGTTTGATAATATCAAGAAAAATTCTAAGTTCAACTTTTCCCTTTATATCTTTCATACCAAAACTGTTCAGGTCATAAATAAGATACTCGTAATTTGGAACATATTTTTGTATATTTGGTGTTAAATCATTGTATCCAACAATAACGTCTCCAAGTGTTTTAGCAATATCCCAACTCTTTTGTCCATGATAAATGACTAATGGGATCACAATCGGTAGCTCATATGAATTTTCCTTCTTTATCTTGTTTTCCCATATTTCTATCATATATTTTAAAAGCTGAAATGATACATTGGTTGAAAGATAACTTTTATGTTCAAATAAGAAATAAATATATCCATTATAGCCATTGATTGTTACTGAAAATAATAAGTCTGAAAACGTTTCTTCCAAATCCTTCGAAATAAAACTGTCCTTTTTTGGTTTTAATGTACTTAATTCTATTATACCCAAAATTTCATCTGGTAAATAATTTTTTATAAAGTCTTCTGCGATTTCTATATTGCCAAGGGTTTCTTTGAAATATTTATCATGTGGATTATTAATAGTTCCCACGCCCTCACTCACTTTCCGAATATCTTCCATTTCACTTGAAAAAAGCACAAATAAAGCTTTTAGAAGTCCCTAAAAGAAATCAACTTTATCTGTGCCTAATTCTTCTTCAATTGTTTTCGTTCCTAATAATATTTCCATGTTTTCATACTGTTTTTCAGTAATTGCCATGGAACGAATTGCACCTTCAACAGGTGGAATATGTTGCTTGAGACGACGTAAATGTTTTTGCACATTATCTTGTCCATTACAAATGCGACTATAAACTGAAAACTGTAACATCGTATAGCCGTCTTTTAATAAAAACTTTCTAAACCTCGTATACTCTCTTCTTTCTTTGGATGTTGTTACCGGCAAATCGAAAAAAACAATGATCCGCATGAATCTACTCATACGTATGAGCTGCTAAATTTACTAGTTCAGGTAAAATTAATAATTTTGCATCTCGCTGCCGGCATGCGGATACAAAGCTACTAACCATACGATCCACTCCATGTGTTACAGATAATCTTTCATTACTCCAACCCGCTTCAATTTCCAATATTTCGAAAAGATGCTTTCTAACTTCAGCAGACCATTCTGTTTCTGCATCAACATTATAACGTACTACTACATCTACAAACGGACGTAATACTTCAATAAAGTCATCAGCTAAATTAAATGCATTTAATTTGCTGTCGTGAAAAATGCCCATACTAGGAGTAAATCCATATCGAACCAATGCTCGCGAAACTAAAGAACGCATTATACTGTACCCGTAGTTTAATGAAATATTAAATATATTGTCAGTTCTACGTTGAAATCCTAAGCCAAATAACAATTCAAAATATAGCTTCGCAGCATACGCTTCCCTGTTTGTACGGTCACCTGAATCTACACTTCTGCTAATTGCATACAACTTCTCGGCTTCTTCTCCAAAATGTAGTAACTCCAAACAACGGGCTTGATTTTCTATTTTCCGAATGACAATTTGCTGCCAAATTCGTTTCTTAAACGGCTTGTGTAAATTCATCTGCATCTCTAATACTTCCTGTTGTCTAGAATGCCTGTGAAATGGTTGAACGATTCCACTCGGCATTCTTTTTCGGTCACAAACAATTATTTCTACATGATATTCCGTACATTTACTTAATAATGCGTGGGTAATTGTAATTGAAGGCTCTTCTAAAGTTACTGTACATATATCTTCTAACGGTATTGTTACTTCTTCATCTTGTTTAATAACCAGTTGTTCATTTCTTGTAGAAAGTTTTGCTGGTTTTCTGATAACTAGATGCCTATAGGACATGGCGCTTTTCCTTGTTGACTTTGTAAAGGTTTCCTAAAGGATCTACTTGGTATTTTACAAGACTAATTAAATTTCTCGATCCTATTCGGTCTTGAAAGCTATTTTCATGGCTTATTATAGTAAGCGCTCCTGTTCTTACATCAACCATTCTGAAATAAAAAGTTCCCTCTTTCCAAGCTATTGATTCTCCTAAAGAATTTTTTGATGTTTTCTCTCTTGGCATCTTTAACCTTACTATATCATTTGGGTATAAGTTATATATAAACTCAAAATCATTATTTATAACTTCCCATTCACTATAAGGTTTATTAGCAGTTATAAACTTCTCTGGCATCCTCCCCGCCAACACATCACTCACATAAACAGGAGCTAAATAATATTTCCCTGTTTTCTTATGCCTGAAGACTTCCGTTCGCACAATACTAGCGTTTGCTGCAATAGCCTTGTCACCTAATGGCATCGCACGGTTAACAAAATCCTCTATTTTCACACTTCGTATAATCGGAGCATTTTCCGGATTTTTCGCCGGTTTATATAATGGCTCAGCAAATGCCTTACTAGCATTTCCTCCATATTCTAAATAACGTTCCTTAATTGCATTATACGCTCCCGGATCAGACTCCTTTCCATACATGGGAAAGTCCCCGGTTTTCTTGTCAAATGAAATATTTTCCAGTTTTGTCTTTGTAACAACTCTCATTAATCCTCGCTCGTTATATCCACGATGCCTTCTCACAGTTTCTGCATGAATCTGTCCTTTTACAGACCGTTTAGGCATTCTTGATACAAAAATTGGCTTCACTTCATTAATAAATTCCTCATCATAGCTATCCAAAGATAAACTTTCTAAAGCCAACTTTAACTTATTTGGATCTTGAATCAATCGCGCTACTAGTTCGCGTCTAAATCCTTCCCATGGTTCTGGGAAATGTTCGCCTTCCCTACGTAATAATTCAGCCACATGAACCTCTCTCCGCTTGAAATAATTACTTACTTGATGACGGAACGGATGACTCACTCCAACGATGACCGCATCCACTGCATGGTGCAAATCGTTTTCAGATCTATTTTTATTAAATCCCCATCTTTTTCGCATTAAAGAAGTATATGCACCATTGACAGGATAAACATATTGCTTTCTACCCTCTATTTTTCGAAACTGTAGGTTATCTTCTATGAAACTCTTTAAAAATCGAGTAATATATCTTGTATCATTCAAATGTCGCGCCTTAAATTCTTCTTCCTGTTCTCCATCAAAGTTGTCTTTCAATAATAAATTTTTTTTCTTTCTGCTGACTTTAAGTGCATTTACATAAGAAATATATTCATTCCATCTAGCATCATCTGACCCAAACCATTCGTAAGGAGTACGGTTTTGCTTATTTTGGTTTTCTTGTACAAGTACTAAAACTTTATTATTATTACTATCATCAAAACTTCTGCTATACGGGATAATATGGTCAACTTCTGCATATCCCGTTGAAAACAATCTTTCCATTGGAATCTCTTTCAATGAATATGCACATTTACCATCTTGCTCTTGCCATAATTTATATTTTAATATGTCATGCCCTCGTGGATTACTTATCTCTGGATGGAGTTCTCGAATATGCTTTCGTGCTTGATCATTAACTGTTCTATTTTTTGAAAACAGTTTTTCAATCTCGCGACGTTCACTATAAGGTCTTCCCATTTCCCTTGCCAATTCTATATAAATTCCTGATGGCGATCCATACCTTTTAATAATACTGTTAACTACTTTTCTAGTTTGCGATAATGCACGAATGACAACTGGATTAGCAATCTCATCAGCTGGAATAACTGGGAGTAACTTCTTCTTTTCCTTGCCAATCCGCTGGTTAAAATTGTATCCCGCCTTTTTACAAGCTTCATTATATTGATATCCCTCTTCAACAAAAGGTAATATACGGTTCAGCGCTTTCAACGACAAATGTCCAAATTGAGAAAAGTCCAAATAAAGCAGCTCTTCTATCAATTTATCATCATACGCTCTATTTGCTAGATTTCTAATCTTTCTGCCATTCTCGCTAACATATTCATTCTGTAAATACGCTCTAGCATCTTGATCATCTTTATAAACCGTTACGGCATAAGCAATCGTATCGTAATCAATCGGGCGATAGGAATGCATCATTGTCTTGCCTTCCACTTCTTCAATTATTTTTCTAATTTGATATGTTCCTTGTAAAGATAAAAATACCCTGTTTTCATTTTGTGCATTCGTTTTACTAAAATCATAAAACAATTCATTAAATCGTTCATCCTTTTGAAGCTTCAATGCTTTTCTTAACTGACTATATTTCACTTCTTCTTTATCTAACATTAACTCCAGTGCTGCTATTTGCTCTTCAGATGTTAATGACCTCTGTGGTGCGTTACTAGAAATAATCTTCAACCGATTTAATTTATCTAGGGCTCGGAATCTCTCAAACGTATAGGAAGATTTAGGTGCCCGCTTCTCATCTCTTTCAAAGGTGCAATTTCCAATTTTTTTAAATATATCATCTGCTGTGGAAAATGGTCGTTGGGAAGACCAAATACGCAAATACTCTTCTTCATTCTCATTGCTCGCAAAAGGATGCCCTAATTCACGTTGTGTCTTAAATACAAGTCGAATTTCCTCTTCAATTTCACTTCGAGCAACAACGTGTGAATAATCTCCACCTTTGTTTCGTTTCCGACCCTCAAACTTTTCATCCATACAAAGCATTTCTGCCACTGTACGATAACCTTTTTCTTTCATTAATTCTGCATTTGCTTTTACGGCTTGTAATAATGCTCCACCTTCCGTTTCTTTCGCTTCACTTTTGCGATTTGATTTAAAGCCGCGATTTTTACCGTAATGGATTAAAATTCTAGCAAATTCGCGGTCTGTTAATTTTCGTTCAATACCATTCACACGCAAAATCCATAAATCAATATCCCCATCCTGCCAGTCATATAATTTCTCGGCTTCTACTCGTGATAACAAACCTTTTTCAATAAAAAAATGTCTGATTCTACTGACACGATAACGCCTTCTTCGTATCGTTCTCCTGCTAGACCTTGCTTCACGTCTTGGGGTTGCAAGTGAAGAACCATCTTTCGGATTTTCTGCAGCATCAAACATACGTACATTCATTGCTTCTATTCTGTTTTTGTCTTCATTAATAACTGCCCATCCAATTGATGTAATTCCAATATCTAACCCGATTGAATATTGCACAGCTATCATCCTTTTTTCGTATTTTTATGTAGCAAATTTTAAAAAATCTATAAAAAAAAGACTAACCTAGTAGTCTATGTCTTAAATAATAAATGGGGAACTCCACATATAAGTGGAGTTAGGCGATCCCCAACGCCACGGCATTCTGCCTTATCATAACAACCCTGCGATCCTTGATCTGATATGATATAACGACCTTCCCCTAAGTCGCTAGCACTATTATATTACCTTATTTTACATAAGTCAATACTTTTTACTATATTATTGGAAGGTTTTACATTTTTATGCCACTCTATGCCTTTTAAGGTTTTTTGCACAATAAAACTTTTCAGATAAAAACATAAATATGCTAAACTATTAGTTAATAAACGGACCATGAGGATGGATAATTTTGACAAAAAACTGGCAATATCGATCTACAATTAAATCAAGACCTTTTTTTTACATCGAAATGAAAAAGCTGGCAGAACTTATTTTACAAGGGTTTAATGATTATGAAATTCGTAAAAAAGTAACGGAGGAAAACATCCTTCAAATAAATAATCTAACGAGAAGAAAAGAAGTTGCAGCAGCAATTTTAAAACGTCTACATATTTTAGATGAGTTCTTATTAAAACAAATTAAACAAAATTCTGTCGAAACAAGTAAAGCTATTGTTCTTTACTCAATCATGAAAACAGATCGTTTATTTTATGAATTCATTCATGAAGTAGTCTATGAGAAAATTTTAATTGGTAATTTTATAATAAAAGATTCCGATCTAGAAAATTATTTTGAAACAAAGAAAACGCAAAGTAAAATTGTTTCTTCTTGGAAAGAATATACAATCTATAAATTAAAACAAGTTTACAAACGAGTTCTTTTTGAGGCTGGGATTCTACGACATGAAAATCAACATCACGCAATCGTTATCCCAATCATTGATCCTTCTATTATTGAACATATCAAACAAATTGAAGATACACCCTTTATCCAAATCGTTTTAGGAGGAGGTAAATAATGCGAACCATCCATGATAGATTGGACGAAATTGTGCCAAAAATAACTGATCCGAGTTTTAAGGATAGTAAAGGGTTAGGAAAAGAAGTTGGCTATCATATATTCGATTATGACCCAAAAAACGAAATGACCGTTCGGAAACATATTCCTTATATCAAAAAAGAAATTAATGAAAAATACCAACCCCTTTCTATCATTGAATGTAACTTATTTCAAATCGTCCTCCAAATATTAGAGGAAAAAGGTTACTTAGAGAAAAATTTTACGATGGAACAAAAACGTGGCAGTAATTTTGTACTAAATGCGACAAGAAAATCGTTAAGACTAACACTAGAGAATGATCTCGTTATCAACCATATTAAAACTAAAGCCGAAAACCATGACATTCTATTCATCACTGGGGTGGGAGAAGTCTTTCCAATTATTCGCTCACACGTCATCTTAAATAATATCCACCGTGCAGTCGAAGACCAACCGGTTATTATGTTTTACCCGGGAAAATATAGCGGACAAGACCTCATGTTATTTGGTGAAATTTCAGATGGAAATTATTATCGTGCCTTTAGACTGATTGATTAGAAGTTTAAACAGGGGGAAGTAAAATGCAGATTAAAAACATGTTTGACCGTAAAATTGACCGTGAAATAAAGGGAGTTATAAAAGTTGGGCAAGACGATGACCAAAATATAAAACAAGAACTCGAAGAATATGTTGTCACTGAAGAATTACATAAACATATCGAACAATTTTTCGCTGCATACAGACGAGGTCTGACAGAACCGACCGATAAAATTGGTGTATGGATTTCGGGCTTTTTCGGATCTGGTAAATCACATTTTCTTAAAATCTTATCGTACTTAATTGAAAACAGAGAAATTGCTGGAAAACATGCGATAGATTACTTCGAAAATAAAATTACAGATAAGACCGTACTTAATAATTTACAACATGCAGGGAATGTCCCATCTGACGTTATTCTATTTGATATCGATGCAAAAAGTGAATCAGATTCTATGGCTGGACAAGATTCCATCGTTATCGTGTTGAACAAAGTATTCAATGAGATGCAAGGATTTTGCGGAGCGATTCCATGGATTGCTGAAATGGAACGAAAAATGCAAAAAGACGGTACATATGAAGCTTTTAAAAACGCCTTTCAAAAACATTCCGGAAGTGCTTGGGAAGATGCACGAGAAGATTTTTATTATGAAGAAGATGCAATCATCGCATCATTAATTGAAACGACCCAAATGAGTGAGGAAGCTGCACGAAACTGGTTTGAACGAACGGAACAAGAGTATTCCATCAGCATTGAGCGATTTGCTTCGCGAGTAAAAGAATATATCGAAACACAGGAACACCCGAACCACCATGTCGTTTTCTTAATTGATGAGGTTGGTCAATACATTGGCGATGATTCCCGAGCAATGCTCAATTTACAAACAATCGTTCACGAACTTGGGCGTCAATGTAAAGGAAAAGCATGGATCGCTGTTACGAGTCAAGAGGATATTGATTCCGTGTTAACTGTTAAAGGAAGTGATTTTTCTAAAATTCAAGGTCGCTTCGATACAAAACTAAGTCTATCCAGCGCCTATGTCGATGAAGTAATTAGAAAACGGATTTTAGCTAAAAACAAAGCAGGTGCTGACACACTTGGAGAAGTTTTTCACGAAAAACAATTTGTATTACAAAGTGTCCTAACTTTTCCCGATAGTAAAGTGGAAATGAAACAATTTACAGACAAAACAGACTTTATTGACGTATATCCATTTGTTCCCTATCAATTTAATTTACTACAAAGTGTCTTTACAGCGGTAAGAATTCACGGAGCATCAGGGAAACATTTAGCAGAAGGAGAACGATCTCTTTTAAGTGCTTTCCAAGAATCAGCAATCGCTTTTTCGAAAAAAGAGGCCGGTACACTCGTCCCCTTCTCATCATTCTATGAAACGATTGAACAATTTTTAGATTCTAGCATCAGAACTGTCATTATTCGAGCAGGTAAAAATGAACAATTAGAAGCATTTGATGTAAAAGTTTTAAAACTTTTATTTTTAATAAAATATGTAAAAGAAATCCCAGCAACTCTTGAACATATCGCAACATTACTTGTCGACCATATCGATACAGATAAACTTGCATTAAAAGGAAAAATAGAAAAATCACTTATTCGTCTCATTGATCAAACATTAATAGAAAAACATGGAGATGAATATGCGTTTTTAACAAATGATGAACAAGATGTTAACCAAGAAATTAAAAACATACATATTGATTCGGGAAATGTCATTGAAAAAATTGGTGAGAAAATTTTTAGTGAAATTTATCCTGACAAAAAATACCGTTATTCCAAGCAATATGACTTTTCATTTAATACGATTATCGATGACCGTCCAATCGGCACACAATCTCATGATATTGGCATTAGGGTGCTTACCGCTTATGCAGATGTTCATCTTGACTATAATGATGCGGAACTAAAAATGATGTCCATGAGAGAAAATAATGTCATTGTCAAATTATCACAAACGACGGATTATCTAGACGAAATGGAATCCGCTCTTAAAATTGATGCCTATTTACGAATGAATAGTGGAACAGCAATCTCTCAAACGATTGAAGATATTAAAATGAAAAAAACACGAGAATCAAATGAACGGAAAGAACGTGTAACCACCTATTTAAAAGCTGCGTTAAAAGATGCGGAAATTTTCGTGAAGTCACAACAGCTTGACATTGCGAAAAAAAATCCAATCGATCGAATCAATGATGCCTTTCATATTCTCATTAAAACAGAGTATCACAAAATTGATTATATTGAGAAATTTGTCCAGAAGCCGACAGACTTAGAAAACCTGCTGACATCGGATCAGTTAAGTATGGAAATGTTAGAAGAAAACAAATTAGCCCGAAATGAAGTAAACAATTATATTACGCGCCTTTCCGACCGTAATCAAGCTATGACGTTAAAAAGTATTACCACTCATTTTGAACAAAAACCATTTGGCTGGTTGGAACTTGATATTAAAGCATTACTGATTGAATTATTTAAAGAGCAAGAAATAAAATTACATTTTAATAGTGCTGATTTAAAGCTGCAAGATCCTCAATTTATTGACTATCTTACGAAAAGACAATATGTTGAACGAGTGATTGTGAAAAAGCGCGAACGGATCTCTTCTATTCTTATTAAAAATGTTCGTGATTTAAGTACTGAGTTATTTAATGTCGCGTCCCTGCCAACAGATGAGGATAATTTACAAGAAAAATTTAAAGAACATTTACAATTAGAACTGGAAAAAATAAAAGATTTATTACTCAACTATCGTCATCATCGTTATTATCCTGGAGAAAGTATTTTACAAGATGGACAAAAAATGATGAGTGAGATTTTAAACATTCAAGACACGACTACCTTTTACAATAAAGTCCGTGAATACCGTCATGATTTACGTGATTTTGCCGAGGATTCGAAGGAAATTTACCATTTCTTTAAACACCAGCGAACTATTTTTGATGATGCACATAAAAGACTATTAATTTTTGAACGTAATCAAACATTCATCACAGATGCATCCCTTGCTGAAAATCATTCTATTATAGAAAAAATTGTAAAACACGCGTCACCGTATGGACAAATTAAAAAACTACCTGCCTTATCCCAACAGTTTGATGAGTTGTTTATGGAGATTATTGAAGCGGAATGTGAACCAGTAAAAGCAGCTATTCGTCGAGATAGTGAATTAATCCAAAACGAACTACAAGCCGATGCGCAAGCAGCACGTGAATTTGCAGGTACATTTAAAGCACAGTTCTACACACTAGAAGAGCGGCTTGATTCCGTGCAAAACATTTCAGAAGCGATTGCGATGGAAGCAGAAAGTGACCGTCTAAAAGTGCGTTGCATGGAGATAATCGATCAATTTATTGAAGAGAGAGAACGTAAAAAAACACCGGTACCAACTGGAGAAGATGAAAAAGAAAGATATGTTACACCGAAAAGGAAAACAAAAACATTAAGTAAAAATCAAATGATCAAAGGAACACATTCCTTCCAATCAGAAGCGGACATTGATTTGTTTTTAGATGATTTACGAAATAAATTAATCGATGAACTTGATGAAAATACGACGATAAATTTAGTATAACAGCTTTAGGTAGACATTTGTCTACCTTTCTACATACAGGAGGAATTAAATATGGATAAAGGGGCTATTAAAAAGTTTGCCACGACCGCTCGGATAAAACTACTTGCGGCGGTAAAGCAACGCGCTTTTGAGCTTGGCATTACTGAAGATGAAATAAAAGAACCAGATATATTTGAAGACGGCTTTCGGATTAACGATCTTTTTTTTCACAAAAATGAAATGGAGCAACGGGATCATCTAATCAAAAAAATAAACCAAACAAGTTTTGAACATGTCATCGATGAAGTCGCCTACACTTGGTTCAACCGCTTCATTGCCATTCGCTTTATGGAAATAAATGATTATTTGCCAACTGGAGTCAGAATGTTTTCCTCCCTTGAAGCAGGTAAAACAGAACCAGATGCCTTAACAGAAATTGATTTATTAATCGATGAATTAGATCTCGATAAAAATTATATTTACGAACTGCAAGATGTAAGTGATAATGAAGAATTATTTAAATATATTCTCATCCAACAATGTAATCAGCTTGGGAAAATGATGCCACTTGTTTTTGAAGAAATTATGGGTTATACAGAACTGCTTCTACCTGATTATTTGTTAGCAGAAGGTTCGGTTATCCATGATTTAATTTCAATGATCAAAGAAGATGACTGGACAAGAGAAGTTGAAATTGTCGGATGGCTTTATCAATATTACAATGCCGAGAAAAAAGATGAAGTATTTGCGGCTTTAAGAAAAAACATAAAAATAACGAAAGAAAATATACCCGCAGCTACACAATTGTTTACTCCAAGATGGATCGTCCAATATATGGTCGACAATTCCCTTGGACGCTTATGGATCGAATCTCACAATGATGACGAGTTACAAGAAAAGTTGCCTTATTACTTAGAAAGTGCTGAACAACCCGAAGAAGTAATAAAAGAGTTAGATAGAATTACAAATAAAAACATCAATCCTGAAACGATCACCTTTTTAGATCCTAGTATGGGTTCAGGACATATTCTCGTCTATGCGTTTGAAGTTTTATATGAAATTTACTTATCACAAGGATACCGGGATCGCGATATACCAAAACTGATTATAGAAAAAAATTTATACGGACTAGAGATCGATGAACGAGCAACACAACTTGCCTATTTTGCGCTAATGATGAAAGGTCGTCAATATAATTCACGAATGTTTGATACTCCTGTTAAATCGAATGTCCTTGCGATTACAGAAAGTAATGAAATAACAACAGAGGATATGGCTTTATTTATTGGAGATGATGAAACGTTTCGCGCTGATATTGAAACACTAGTAGAAACATTTATAAATGCAAAACTTTTTGGATCAATTATTGAAGTTCCAGACATTGATATTAACAGATTAAGAGAGCGAGTTGCCGTTTTTCATGAACAAGTAGACTCTGATTTATTCGCTCTCGAATTTAAGGAGTACACCCTCCCTGTTATTGAACGGTTAATAGATCAAGCAAAATTACTGCAGAAAAAGTACGATATCGTCGTTACAAACCCACCGTATATGGGAAGAAAAGGGATGAATCCAGAGTTAGTAAAGTATGTAAGAAAACATTATAAAGACTCCAGTGCAGACCTATTTGCAGTATTTATGGAGGCTGCAAGTAGCTTTACAAAAGATCATGGATTTCTTGGAATGATTAACCAGCATGCATGGATGTTTTTATCTTCCTATGAAAAGCTGCGAAAACACATGTTGTTAAATCACCAAATCTATTCAATGGTCCACTTAGGTACAAGAGCATTTGCCGAAATTGGCGGTGAAGTTGTTCAAACAACTTCATTTGTTATGAGAAAAGAAGTTATCAAAAATTTTGTAGGTACATATGTAAGATTAACAGATGTAGATAATGCTGAAGAAAAATCGCGTGAGGTTTTTAATACGGAATTATATTATCATCGAACACAAGATGGTTTTTCGGATATTCCCGGGTCACCTGTTGCATATTGGGCAAGTGAGAAAGTTAGAAAGCTTTTTCGTGAAAATAAAAAATTAGGTGAGGTTGGAACTGCAAAAGAAGGTTTGAAGACAGGAAAAAATGATAGATTTTTAAGATTTTGGCATGAAGTAGAGTCGGTAAAAATAGGTGATAAATCAAATAGACTGAAGTGGCATTTTATTAATAAAGGTGGACCATATAGAAAATGGTATGGAAATAATGAGTACGTAGTTAACATAGCAAATGACGCTAAGGAATTACGAGAGTTTAGTAGAGCCTCTTTAAGTAACGAAGCCTTCTATTTTAAAGAAGGTATAACTTGGTCCGATGTTACGTCAGGAAATTTTGGCGCCAGATATTCATCGATTAATCAATTATTCGAAACTACGGGACCGACATATTTTATTGATTCCAAGGTAAGTTATGCATTAGCATTAATGAACTCGAATGTTTTTAATTATTTAACTCCCTTAATAATGAGTACAATGCATTTTAAAAAAGGCGATGTTGAGAAAATGGCTTTTGTATCAACATCACCAGAAAAAACAGAATTTATCTCGGAAATCGCAAAACATAATATTTCCCTCTCTAAATCCGATTGGGACTCATTCGAAACTTCTTGGGATTTTAAGTTGCACCCTTTCGTTGAGTTCAAACAAGATGCTACGAAACTGGAAGACGCATATAAAAATTGGGAACAAGAAGCAGTGCATCGTTTTGAAACTCTTAAAGCGAATGAGGAAGAATTAAACCGAATGTTCATTGATCTTTACGGATTGCAAGATGAGTTAACACCAGAGATTGAGGACAAAGATGTAACGGTGAATAAGGCAGATCAAGAGCGTGATGTAAAGTCATTTCTCTCCTATCTTGTCGGCATTATGTTCGGTCGTTATAGTTTAGACGAAGAAGGTCTTGTTTTTGCTGGTGGAGAATTTGATTTAAATAACTACGAGACTTTTAAACCAGATAAAGATAATATTATCCCAATCACAGATGAAATGTACTTTGAAGATGATATTGTCGGTCGGGTAATCAAATTAGTTAAACTCATCTTTGGCGAGGAACATATAGAAGAAAATTTAGAATTCATTGCCGATACATTAACAAGAAGACGGAACGAGACTGCAAGAGAACGGATTAGAAGATATTTTCTAAAAGAATTTTATAAAGACCATGTACGAACCTATCAGAAGCGTCCGATTTATTGGCTCATTGATAGCGGTCGTCAAGATGGATTTAAAGCGTTAGTCTATTTACATCGTTACAAACCCGATCTCTTATCACGAGTTCGTACCCAGTATTTACACCCGCAAGTTAAAAAATATGAGGATGAAATCAGCCGGTTGAACTTAACGATGGAGTCAGATGTTTCTCAGGCAGAAAAAACAAGAGCAAGAAAAACAAAAGAAAAAATTGAGAAACAAATTTTTGAATGTCAAAGTTACGATCAAGTCATCGCCCATATGGCACATCAACAAATTGAACTTGATTTAGATGATGGTGTAAAAGTAAACTATGCAAAATTTCAAGGAATCTCCGTCCCACAAGGAGAAGGAAAACCAGCTTTAAAAGCCAATATCTTTGCGACATAAAAATATTGGGTTTTATTGGAATTGTCCCTTCCTTTTACCTCTAATATAGTTTGTAATAAATCCTAGAAACCCATTTCCTAGAAATGAGAAATGGGTGTCGGATTACAGAGGGAGAAATATACTACGTTAGAGGTCAAATTTCCTTTAAAGGAGAAGAATGAGATGGCTAATAAGGATGTTAAGAAAATATCTGTTTCTGGTAAACGACAAATGACTATCCCCAAACAATTTTATGATGAATTACAGATAGGTAGCGAAGTAACATGTCAAATTGTCGATGGTACCCTCGTTATTACACCAGTTCGAGAGACGTTAGATTTTAGTGACTTTATTTTGAAGGATTTAGTTATGGAAGGATATGAAGGCGATGAGTTGATTAAAGAATTTAAATACCGGAAGTCACAAATAAATGGAGCCCTTCTTAAAATGATTGATGATGCCAAGAATTATGATTATAAATCATATGCTAGCGCTGAAGAGCTTTTTAATGTTTTGGACGATGAGGACGAAGATGAGTGATTTTCAAATTCATTTACTTCCAGGGGCACGGAAATATTTAAAATCATTAAAAAAGAATAAGCACTTACGTAATAAATTTCAAATAGTTATAGATGAACTCCGGAAAAACCCTTTTCTAGGAGAAGAAAAGAAAGGAGATTTAGCTGGAGTTTTTACTATTGACTTTACGTACAATAAAACAGTTTATGAATTAGCTTATTTTATTGTTCAAAAGCAAGACGGACAATATATCTTTGTTATTTTAGCAGGTACAAGAGATAAGCTTTTATAAAGAATTAAAGCGGTATCTTAAATCATTGTCATAGCGAGGTGAAAGTTGCAACCGTATTTTGCAACGGTATATGAATGTTATTGATGTACAAAGTATTTTAAATGAATTATTTGAAGAAGAGTTAACGAATGATCGTGATCGTCATATTATATTCTGGTACGATGAAGCAGCTGAATTTATAGATGAAGTGGATAAGTTGGAACTCGATGGTGTTCGCATCTTGAAATTTTCAGCCCATAATTTATTTGCAACGAAATATGAACTAGAAGTAAATGATCTTACCTCCCATTTTCTTTTGTACACAAATAGTCAAAAGCCAGCTCCCCGTGAAGATTGGCTATTTAATTTATATAAATTAGGTTCTGAATTTACCGCAGATAAGATTACTATTTTTATGCGAAAATTGGGATTGGAAGATGATAGACTAAGACCGGTATTTATGGAATATGGGCAGTTTTTTAATAGCAATGCTAGATTTGAGAGTTTTAGAAAATATCCAGTAGACGTATACACGGAAGAATCAATAGACCTAAATGTACTAAGTGTCTTAACACGAAGTCGTATAAATACAATGGACGAAATTTTAAAAGCACTATTTGCTTCTGAACAATCGGGTGAATATGAAGCATGGAAGATGATTAAAAAGTTTGGTAATGAAGAAAAGTTTTGGGCTTTGGTTGAGAAATATTATGGGTACACACTTGAAGAAAAATCTTTGCAATCCTTACTAACCTTTTTTATGATGACCTATGTGACAGAACAAAATGTCGATATCAATTACCCAAAAACTTGGACAGAATTCGTAAGTCCTCGTCCGACTAATGCGATTGTATTCATGAATCAGTGGATGAATCACCGAAAAGACCGGTTGATTTTTAATGCTTTATCTGACCAAATTTCTCATCTTTCAAAAATAGAAATGCATATTAAAGAATGGGACATCCATGAGTTATCTGCTTTTGATGCTTTTCGAATTTTTGATGAGCGAATCATCGAATTTATTGCAGATCAACTAACGAATAAAGTTGGGCATTATGAAGATTATGAAGAGTTAATCATGAAACGGCGAAAAAAACATTGGTATCCAGAATATAAAGATGAATATGAAGCATTAATGCAAGCAGCAATATTTTTTGAACTAGTGGACAAGCTCGATCAATTTATTCCAGAAGAGCAAGCCACAACTATTTTCCATTCCTATGTGAACACGTACTATAAATTAGACACGTATTACCGGAAATTTTATATCGCTTATGATAATTTAACGGCAAAAGAACCACTCAGAAATGTACGAGAATTACTAGAATCTACCTACACGAATTGGTTCGTTCAAGAATTGGCGATCAAATGGGTGAGTGGTTTAGAGCGTGCAGGCGATTCTTGGTTTTTACCACAAATTAAAAAGCAATCTGATTTTTATGATGAATGGGTAAAATCCTATGTTGATAATGATCAACGTGTTTTTGTCATTATCTCTGATGCACTCCGTTTTGAGGTAGCAAAGGAATTAATGGAGACGTTAAACAGTGAGCGAAAAGCTTCGACTGAGTTAACAGCTGTACAAGGTGTTCTCCCTTCATACACAGCACTTGGCATGGCTAGTTTACTGCCACATAAATCCTTAACAATTTCAAATGATGGAGAAGTTTTTGTTGATGGAATAAGAGCATCTAGTACAAAAAATCGCAATACAATATTACAAAAGTACGAAACCGAATCAGTCGCTTTTACATTTGAGGAACTAAGTGCAATGGGTCGGGCGTCGTTACGTGAAGCTTGCTCAGGGTTAAAAGTTGTCTATATTTATCATAATGCGATCGATGCTATTGGAGATAACCCGGCAACAGAAAGAGATGTTTTTTCAAGTACTGAAAATGCAATGAATGATATCAGTGTACTAATCAACCGACTTGTAAATAATCTCAGCGCTTCAAATATATTAATAACAGCAGATCACGGATTTGTTTATCAACGGGATAAGTTAAATATAAGCCAGCTTACTTCCAAGCAAACGGAAGATAGTATCATAACGAACCGACGTTTTATTTTGTCTGAGAAAAATAACCAAATGGAGGGAACTCTCTCCTACCGCATGGATGAGATGCTGCAAGACGAACAAATAAAATACGTAACAGTTCCTAAAGGAGCAAATAGATTCCAAGTTCAAGGTTCTGGAGCTAATTTTGTTCATGGAGGAGCGATGTTACAGGAAATCGTTATTCCCGTAATTACGTTTAAAAATGATCGAAGTAAATCGAACAGGCATGTCGTACGCCATGTAGATGTGAAACTAACTAGTCCAACTAGAAAGATTACTAGTGAGGAAATGTATGTAGAGTTTTTCCAAACGTCAGCAATTGAAGAAAAGACATTGCCTTTACATTTACGTGCATATTTTGTTGATGAAGATGGAGATGATATTTCAAACGAATGTCGGATCATTGCAGATTCAAAAGCGGATGAAGCATATGAAAGAACGTGGAAAGAGAGGTTTATCTTTAAATCCATTTCCTACGATCGGACTAAAAATTATTACCTAATTCTAGAGGATGAAAATGGAGCTATTTATGAACGCTATCCATTTACGATCGATATAATCCCTATAGTATAAAAATTTTAAACGAGCACCTCTTATGGAGATGCTCGTTTTTACTAAACGTCTTTTTATTTTTTCGTACAGAAATTTTTCAACAAAAACTAGTGTATCAACATTTGCCCCAAAAAGGAACTGTTTAGGGAATAAATCATAAATATGCTATAATAATTTAAGTATTTTTAAAAAGGAGTTTAACATGTTAATCGGGTATATAAGGCCATTACAGGATGACCTGGAATGCGAAGAACAAAAAAATCAATTACTGAAAAATAACTGCGAGAAAATTATTCAGGAATCACATGCCTCAGCTAAAATAAGAACTGAATTAGAACGTCTGATGGGGATGATTACTGAACAAGATACAATTGTTGTGACTAAGTTGTATGTATTAGCGGATTCCACTCACCATTTGGTTGAATTAATGGAGGAAATAGAAAGAAAAAGAGCCTTTTTTATTTCTGTCGATGAAAAAATTGATACGAGTAAAAAAGAAGGCTATCCTTTCAGCTATATCGTAAAACATGTAGCCAACTTTCAAAGCGAAGTAATAAGTGAAAAAACGAAAAAAGGAATGAATAAAGCGAAACAAAAAGGGATTTCAACAGGTCGGCCGAGAAAACCGGATGAAAAGGTGCAGCGAGCCATTCTCATGTATAAGAGTAAAAAATACACATTAAAAGAAATTAGAGAAGAAACAGGGATAAGCAAATCAACGTTATATCGTTACTTGGAAAATTAACAGATTAAAAATACCGAAAAATAAATAAGACACTCGGTATTTCTAATTCCTAATTTTTAAAAAAATAAATATAATCTTGACCCTTCTCAGGAGAGAGGCGCTAGAAAGATAGCGATTTAGGGCTAATCGTGCTCCTGATCAGCGGCTATAAGATATTCTCTGATAACGTGAAAAAGTATATTCCCGATTATGAATATTTGATTTACGATTTATCAAACTATACAGATGAACAATTAAAAGGCGAAGCTCGGGTCAAAATAATGATTACTCTGTATCGGGATGTCCAGAAGGCGGAAAATGTTGAAGAACTACTAGATACAATTGCCAAAGCAGTGCATTATTTGCGTGAACTGGAAGATAAACAGACGGGTATGGAGTACTTTGAAACAGTCATGCGTTATATATTCAGTGCGGCAAAAAATCTAACACGAGAAGATGTGAATGAAATTGTCAGGATAATAGGAAATACTTATCCGGAAGGGAGCGAACTCGTGATGACTTTAGCAGATATTTTGCGGGAGGAAGGAAAAGAAGAAGGTAAAAAGGAAGGAATGAAAGAAGGTAAAAGAGAAGGAATAAAGGCGGTAGCTCTTGAAATGTTGAGAAAAGGATCAAGTATACACTTTGTTGCAGAGGTCACCCATATGGATATAAAGGAGGTCGAAAAACTTAAAAGACAAGTTCAATAACCAAGTGCTATAATAATGTTTTTCTCATAACACCCGCTCGCAGTACTGCTTGGCTTTAGTGGGTGTTTTGTCATTCCATAACAATGACTTTTTGAATTACCGGATGGAAAAAGTAAATATTCAGCGACCGCAATAGACAAAGAACTAAAAAAATATTTCAAGCATTTAAAATTAGAAAAGTGGAAGTCCCCGATGTAGTGTAGAACTTTTTTATGAAAGTTCCACCACAACGGGGACTTTCACGATAGTTGGGTTGAACATGAGTTTAGATTTTAGTGAATTTATTTTAAACGATTTAGTTAAAGTAGGCGATGAAGGTGAAGAATTAGTTAAAGAATTTAGTATCGGGAGTCACAAATAAATGAAGCACTACACAAAAAGGTTGAAGATGCTAAGAATTATGATTATAAAACATATTCATCGGTTGATGAACATTCTTTAGATGATGAGGATGAAGATGAAGATGAGTGATCTTCAAATTAGTTTACTTCCTGGTGCTCGCAAATAACTTAAGTCTTTAAAAAAGAATCAGTCCTTACTACTTACATTTAAATTAATGATGGAAAATCTTAAGCGAGAAAGGAAAGAAAATAAAGGTGATAGCTGGAGTATAATTTTAGACATAAAAAAACAACTTATAAATTAGCATATCACATTGAACAAAAGCAAGATGGTAAATTTATATTATCGATGTACAAAACATTTTAAATGACCTTTTCTCGGAAGCATGGAAGATGATTAAGAAGTTTGGTAATGAGGAAAAGTTTTGGGAACTGGTTGAGAAGTATTACGGCTATACAATGAAGAAAAATCTTTACCATGGATGATGGTGATGAAATTTCAAATGAATGTCGTATTATCGCTGATTCCAAAGCAAATGAAGCATATGAGCGAACGTGGAAAGAAAGAATTATTTTTAAATCAATTCCCTACGATCGGACAAAAAAATATTTTTTAATTCTAAAGCATGAAGATGGCACAGTTTATGAACAATAACCATTTACCATTGATATTCTTCCTAGGTAAGTAAATAATATGAAAATTAATCTTTAAATTAGTGGATAAAATACTTGTTATTAAACGCGGTTTTACAGGATAAGTTTTACACGATAATAAGTTTGTATACAACTTAAATATAAGACGAGCACCACTTCCATGCAGGTGCTCGCTTTTTACATTTATTCTTTTCTAACCAGTTTATTTGTCTTCCATTTGTTGTGCGATAGAAGCTTGCATTTCTTCAAGTAAATGGCGAATTGCTAATAGATTTTCTTCCAATTCAATATTTACATTTACATGTTCGATTAATGGAGCTAGATAAGTATAGGTTCGATGATCCGTTAATATTTTCTTTGGAGTTCCACCTAGCTGATCAAACATATTTAAAAACTCTTTCTGTACATGAAATGGATTAATTTCTTCCGCATATATTTTATGTGAATAGACTATCCCCTTATCATAATCCGCAGCAAGGATTGCAGACGGGAATAATGGTCGTTCTTCTGGTTTCTCCCGAATTGGAACTTCTAAATATGTTGCTTTAAACTCTACTGTTATATTTAGTGGCTTTTTTGCTTTTTTCATTGCTTGCTTTATTTCAAATTCTGAAGGTATATAAAAATCCAAAAAATTCTCAAACGACATTTCTTCCATTATCTCTTCCATATCCAATACCATTTCATTAAAATTCTCATAGTCACTCTTTGTATATCTCACTAATATTTTTTCATCTGTTGGTATATGAGGGAGACGGAATCCATCTTTAATTCTTTCAAACATCTTGATTGATTCAGTTAACGCAAGGTACATTTGCCTTGCTTCATCGTGATTCATCATCCAGGGATAAGAGCCAGGTTCAAAACTCACAAAGGATGGCCAAGCTTTTTTACCACGAAAAGTCATGTCATAGGCTTTGATTAATTCATACTCCGCTTCTTCTAAGTCATTTCTATTTTCAAAACTAAGGAGTAAACTGCGTTGAAATTTAACTATATCTCTCGAGTCTTTTATTCCAGCAAAGGAGTCAAGTAAAGAATAAAATCCATCTGCCCCTATATATACTGCTAAACCATACATTTCATCTGCTTGTCCAAGGACACTACAAAATAAATATTCACCCGTAATCGGATCTTCAATCGCAAATATCTGCTCATCTGTCATAACTTCCCAAGGTTTTAGTTGTTGAAACTCTTTTGCTTTCGCTAATGTTTCTGGCCAATAATCCTCGGACAGTGCTTCATCTGACATTTCCATATAACGGATTTCATCATTTATATCAGCAATTAATTCTTCACTATCATCATACTCAAGATCCACTTCACCCATAATAATTTCACCCCTGCTATCTTCATCAGGAGCCTGGTTTTTAGCATCAACACATCTTGGATAAAACACTCCGTCTTCTCGGTCGATTTTTTTCGTTAACACAATTTCATGTTCCCAATTATCACCAAAATCATACACATAAATCATCTTGTCTTTTACTTTTAAAAACCAGTCCGAAATAGTTTCTTCATCATCTATGTATTTTTCAACATTAAAAATTGACTCAAATTCTTCTGAATCATCTGATACAATCTCAATTCCATTAACTGGCTTACCATCTCTCCTTTTTACAAAAAAAGTATATAAATGCATATCCAACCACTCAAAAGAGTTTTGAATCAGTTCGTGTAAATCATACAAACTGGCATCACCTGAAATTTGCACATCACGCCAAACTGGTACGCCTACATCTTTTAACGTAATTCTAAATTCATAAATCATTATTCTGGCACCTCTTTTCTATCCGTTACAATAACAATAAAACATCTAAAGGCAGATTACCATTAATAACTAACTTTTTTTGTTCATTTTTCCATTAATTCCACTAAGTATAGGAATCACTAAGTATGTCGCACGTACTGAATTTTTTCGAAAAGCGTCATCAAAACGAACAGCTGCCAATCGACAGAAGCTCGTTTTAAATTATACTACTAATTCTGTTTTTAAATATAATTTTTCTATCACCTTTTGTAATACATACGGCGTATTAACAAATGCACTTTCTTTATGGAGCCGTTCTGTTAATTTATGTGCATCTTTTCCAAATGGACCAATATTTAATACGGGTGCTTGAAGTTTTTGCATTCCTTCAAACGGGATACTGTATACATCTCCCCATATAGGTGTATTATTCATATATGCCTTCCAACCTCTGTCATGTTTTTCATAATTTACATAGCTTAAGTCGGAGATACCATTAAAATAATGTACTTGCTTTGCTTCCACTTTAAATTCTTCTAATAGTGTTTGCTGGGTAAACTCAATTAGCTCTTTTACCAACGGAACTTCCGTTGAGTTTACAGCTGGATAATATGGCGGTGCAAAAAATACGATTGTTGCTGGTGCTAATTCCTGACAATTTACCATTAGTTGGTCACATATTTGAATAGACATTTCTCGTTCATCTAAATCAGGGGTGTTCATAATTTCGGCTTTGATCGCATCTACTGCTTCTATTCCAAGTTTTTCTTCAGCATAAGATAGCAATTCTACGTATTCTAATACTCTTATTTTCCCAATAGGTGCTGCATTTTCACGTCTACAAATTTTCTCATAATCATCCTGACACTCTTTCATCGCATTAACAGCTATACTTTTAAACGTTTCCATCACTTCGGAGGCATTTTTACGCATTAAAAACACATTATACAATGCTGCTGTATGATGAGATGTTTGAGTAGAATAATCTTCTTTTAGATCATTCTTTTTTAAACAAATTGGAAGTGGTGTTCTCTCACCATATTCTTCTTCAACAAAATCTGAATTAAACTCCATCGCTTTTGTTAAATAAGCAGCCATATAATGACCAGTCATACCACTTAAAGGCTCACCCGCATGTGTTTCACGTCCATAAAACAAAGCAGAAGGCATTATTTTTCCAATTGTACCTGAGTAAATATAGTAATTTTCATCTAGAGGTCTTTGGGAAAAAGATGGTTCACTATTTAAAAACAATATAAATTCAAGGTCATATTTTTCTCGCATCTCAATTAGGCCTCCAACTGCTGCACGCATTCCAGCTGAATTTACTTCTTCATCCGGTACAGTAAGTAATAACAAGTTTATTGGCCAATTCTCAATACTCGCTTTCTCTAATAACTGAAGATGAAGGGCAAGACCCATTTTCATATCCATCGTTCCACGACCAAACAAATAATCTCCAGACATTAAATCAACTTGTGCATCTTTAGGTAATCCGTCAATCATTTGCTTTAATTCTTCCGTTAATGCCCGAGGTTGGAATGCTAAATCTCCAAGTGCACCAAACTCTTCCGTATGCACTGTATCAAAATGACTAATCAACACAATTGTCCTAGTTGTACGATCACTTTTATACAATGCAGTTACAGCATTTCGACCTTTCTTAGCATCGTGAAATTGGATATAGGAACTTTTTTCCTTAAAATAATCAAGTTCCAATAATTTATTTTTAATTCGATTGGAAAAATCAATTTCGCCCTGTGTGCTGGTTCTGCTGTCCCAACTGACAAGTTCACAAATTAAATCTTCTAATTTTTCCGGTGTATCCCATTGTTTCATTGTGTATTCCTCCAAATTTAATTATTTGATTCTTCGGCATAATATCTTAAAAATCGTTTTTCAACATTATTCATATGAACGATCATTTTATTTCTAGCAAGTACCACATCTTGCTTTTCAAGTGCTTCAATTATTTCTACATGTTCTTGATAAGCTGCTTCAGCACTTGTTGAAACAGTGTTAGAAAGTATAATAAATGCTCGATTTATTCCAGTATTCATACGATGGATAATGTTTTTTAGTTCATTATTATTATTGCGAGAAGCCAATAATAAATGAAATTCACGATCCAATTCTATAAATTCATTATAATTATCTTGTTTAATTGCATCTAACTGTTTAGTAGCATTCGTTTTTAATAAGGTAATAAACGAAGAATCAATATCCGAAATAATTTTTTCGATGTTATATGTTTCAAGTAAACTTCTTAATTCCATGTAATCTAATGAATCTTTTTTTGTAAAACTAGCTACAATTGCCGGGCGCCCTTTTTGTTGAATAATTAAACCTTCTGCAGCTAATCTACTTAATGCATCTCGTAATGGGGTACGACTAATCCCTAAATTAGTTGCCAATTTTTCTTCCGGTAATTGTTCATTTTCTTTTAATTTACCATTTGTTATTGCTTGTTTTATCATTTGATATGCTTGATCTGCCAACGTCTCACTTTGTTTTATTTTCTTCAATCGTATCACCTTTTCACGTTTTAGGTATACTGTATACAAATAGTATAATTTATGTTATCCTATTTGTAAACACTTGCAAAATAATAGTTATTTTTACTATAGTATACTAAGTGTCATTCATCAAACATTGGAGGGATTACATGGTTCAATCAAGTACAGAAATCATTAACACTACGGAAGAGTATGGAGCAAATAATTATTTACCTTTGCCTGTTGTTATTGCAAAAGGTGATGGGGTATGGGTAGAAGATCCTGAAGGAAACCGCTATATGGATCTATTAAGTGCGTATTCCGCGGTTAACCAAGGACATCGACATCCTAAAATTATTGCTGCTCTTAAAGAACAAGCAGATCGTGTGACGTTAACTTCACGTGCTTTTCATAATGATCAACTCGGTCCGTGGTATGAAAAAATTTGTAAATTAACAAATAAAGACATGGCACTTCCTATGAATACGGGGGCTGAAGCGGTTGAAACAGCAATTAAAACAGCTAGACGTTGGGCATACGATGTAAAAGGTGTTGCTGAAAACCAAGCCGAAATTATTGCATGTGTGGATAACTTCCACGGCCGTACAATGGCTGCAGTTTCCCTTTCATCAGAGCCCGCTAATCAACGTGGTTTTGGTCCAATGTTACCGGGTTTTAAAGTCATTCCTTTTGGTGATATCGAGGCTTTACAAGCTGCGATAAATGAAAATACTGCTGGATTTTTAATTGAACCAATTCAAGGGGAAGCTGGTATCAATTTACCTCCTGAAGGTTTCTTAAAAGAAGCTTATGAAGTTTGTAAAGAAGAAAATGTTCTATTCATTGCGGATGAAATCCAAGCAGGTTTAGGTAGAAGCGGTAAATTTTTAGCATGTGAGTGGGAAGATGTTGACCCTGACATCATTATTTTAGGAAAAGCACTAGGTGGCGGTGTGTTCCCTATTTCGTGTGTCCTTGCTAATAAAGACATTCTTGGTGTCTTTGAACCTGGTTCTCACGGATCTACATTTGGTGGTAATCCTTTAGCATGTGCAGTATCTATGGCTGCCCTTGATGTTATTGTGGATGAAAAACTTCCTGAACGTTCCAATGACCTTGGAAACTATATGGTTGAGGAATTACGTAAAATAAATAATCCAATCATAAAAGAAGTACGTGGAAAAGGGTTATTTATTGGTATGGAATTAACGGAATCCGCTCGTCCTTACTGTGAACAACTAATGAAAGAAGGCCTATTATGTAAGGAAACACATGACTTCGTAATTCGTTTTGCACCTCCATTAATTATTAGTAAAGAAGATTTGGATTGGGCAATTGATAAAATTAAAAAAGTAATGGAAGCATAAGTATGAATTTGGCAAGAAAGCATGAAATAGTAATTTAATAAAATAGTGTTTTATTGTTAAAAATACAAAGAATCCGCACAATTTCTGAGAAAGATAAGCGGATTCTTTCATAAATAAGGATTTAGTAAGAAACCAGCATGACTCCGTATTTGCGGAAGCCACCATCTATCATGAAAAAGGTTTGTTTTTCATACAAAATAAATAGAAATCCTTGGCTTCAAGTATTACTGTTTCATATATTTTTACTATTATTGGACAAACCCACCTCTTGCAGCATCACAAGATAAGACCCATCCCTGTCCCTAATTACGTCTACGTTCACCTCTACTGCATCTAGAAAAGAGTCAACATCATGATAGTTCTGAATTAAAATTTCCATATTTTTTGAGATTATTTCATCTTCCACTATGTCTTCTTCCATAAAAGAATTATACTGTTGATCCTCCGTATCTGCACACGCTTTCTCATCATCTATTCCTTGAATGGACACAGGTACAATAATATCTTCATTCGAGATTGCTTCAGTGTTTACTATTTCATATTTTGTCGTCGACAATGCTTTAAAAATGCCCGCCAGCCCTGTTATACTCATGGACAACTTTTGTTACTGCTGATTCGTCCTCAAAAACCATCATCTGGTCTTGTTAGTCTTACGTTTACTTTCACAAAATTGTCATAACATATCCAACTTATTAGAAAACTTGGTTTATCCCAAAGCCTTTATGGCCAATGCCAAAGTTACACTTATGCGAGTCAAGAAAAGTTTTATATTTTCTGCTAAAAAGTGCGTTTATTTAACCACCATTACTGGGCAATTAGCTCTTTTCACGACTTTATGACTAACACTTCCGAGCACCATTTCTTGAAAAACATTTAGACCTCGGCTGCCAATGATAAGTAAATCATAATTATCCTTATTTGCGTATTCGACAATCGTCGGTCCTGGCTCTCCATGTAATATTTCAACCGTATAGTCTAGATTATTTTTCTCCAACTTATCAGTGGCAGAGGAAATCTTTTTTCGTCTGACGATTTCCAACTCCTCTTTTCCAGTAGCGTGAATGACGTCTCGTTTTGCTTTAGAAAATTCAGCAACTAATACAACATTTACCGAGCAATCTTTTGAAAGGCTGGCAATTTTAATTGCTTCATCGGTTGCTCTCAGTGAATGGTCGGAACCATCAACTGCCAGTAATAGTTTTTTATACATTTTCTCGCCCCTTATTCGTACCTTTTTTTGCTATCATAAATCATTTACCGCCAATCTATCAACCATTCTTTTACTTGACTCATTTAAGCCACGAATAACGATATAATTATTATTTTCTTTATATTTGAGGATCACTTTATCAATCGCTCCAACTGCAGAATCATCCCATACATGTGCTTCAGTAAAGTCGATTGTTATATTACTGTCCTTGACTGTATAGTCAAAAGCATCCACGAAATCCTCCACAGATGCAAAGAATAACTGACCCTTTACCTGGAAAGTGAGGTTATCTTTCTGCCGAATTTCCGTTACTTTAATTTTAGAGATTTTTGCCACAAAGAAAATGGCACTTAAAATCACGCCTGCAATGACACCTTTTGAAAGGTCGTTTGTTGCAACAACAATACCAACAGTTACTAACATTACGGCTGCATCCGTTCTTGGTGCTTTTACTAAATAAGAAAAGGATGACCAATCAAACGTACCGATTGAAACCATGATCATAATTCCTACTAGTACTGGCATCGGAATTTGAACAACCAAATCACCTAAAACAATGATTAAAAACATTAAGAAAGCTCCAGCAACAAATGTAGAAAGTCTTCCTCTTCCCCCTGATTTTACATTGATGACGGATTGCCCGATCATTGCACAACCAGCCATACCACCAAAAAATCCATTAATAATATTTGCGATCCCCTGCCCTCTCGACTCTTTGTTTTTATCACTCTCGGTATCTGTCATATCATCAACAATCGAAGCGGTCAGTAATGACTCCAGTAAACCGACGATTGCTAAGGCAAAGGAATAAGGCAGAATTATCATTAACGTCTCAAGCGAAAACGGAATATCTGGGATTAAAAATACAGGCAGAACTTTAGTAATTTCCCCCAAATCACCAACTGTTCTTAAATCAACATTTCCGTAGATCGCAATAGTAGTTAGAATAATAATAGCAATTAATGGTGCCGGGATTGCTTTAAAAAATCGTGGCACCACATATACAATTAATAGCGTAATCGCAACAAATACATACGTCATATTCGATATTCCTAAAAAGTGAGGTACTTGAGCCATAAATATTAAGATCGCAAGCGCATTTACGAAACCGATCATTACTGCCCTTGGAATAAATTTCATTACTTTAGCTACTTTAAAAATACCGAAGACTAATTGAATAACTCCTGTTAAAATCGTTGCCGCAAGCAAATACTCTAGGCCATGATCGCGGACTAATGGCAACATGAGTAAGGCCATCGCCCCTGTTGCTGCTGAAATCATGCCCGGTCTACCGCCTACAAACGCGATGATAACCGCAATACAAAACGAAGCATATAACCCAACCATCGGGTCAACTCCTGCTATAATAGAAAAGGCTATGGCCTCTGGAATTAATGCGAGTGCAACGACAATCCCGGCAAGCACATCTCCTTTTATATTTGAAAACCATTCTCTTTTTAATCTCTCTACCACATTACCGTACTCCTTCTATTCTAGTATACTAATTTTTCCGTCCAAAAAATTTTAACAAAAACTAGTGTATCATCTTTCGTCCCAAAAAGGAACTGTTTAGGGAATAAAATATAAATATGTTATAATGAGAAAAGTACTTTTTGAAAAACTTGGCATTCGTTAAAGAAAACATACCCTCATCACTAGGGTATGCCGACGTCAGGCGCAAAGCCTGTTCTTAGTCGGACATCCTAAAGAGCCGTACTGGCGAAGACGGAGTGATGTTGCACTTATGCTCTGGAGTGCAAGGCTTTTGGGTAGTTGCACTTATGCGAGTCAAGAAAGGAGTTATACCTTCTTAACTATAGAGAATCTTTTTAGCATAAACGAACTGCTTTCAACCTAATTATTTATAAAAGAGTAGCATCTGCTACTCTTTTATAAAACTCCGATTATTTTCGATTATTGAACAAATCCCCCGACTAAAAATTGATCTTGCATCATTACAAGATAAGATCCTTCTCCTTCTTTCGTTACATCTACTTTCACTTCAACTGGATCAAGGAGAGAGTCTACCTCTTTATAATTTTTAATTAAAAGTTCCATATTTTTCGAAAAGATTTCATCTTCGGAAAAATTTTCTTTCTTAACAGCATCATACAATTGATCCTCTGTATCTTGGTATACTTTTGAATCATCAATCCCTTGAATAGATACTGTTACAACGAAATCTTCATCGGACATTGCTTCGGAATCAACTATTTCATATTTTGTAGTAGAAAGAGCTTTTAAGAAGGCGTCCGCCAGATCTGAAATTTCTTTGTCTGTAACTCCTGTACCTTCCATATTATCTTTTGTATTTTGGACATAAATATCTTTAAAGAAATCTCTTTGGACTTCAGCCTCTGCTTTTTTATCTTCTTCAGACATTGATTTAGGTGCTTTTTTAATAAACTCATCAGCATCTTGGAAAACGGTCGCTTGAATTAATGCCTCTACATATTCGGCTGCTTCTTTTTCATAAAGTTCTTTATCTTCCTCTTTTAAATCTTTTTTCTCTCCACTATCGTTCTTATTTAACCCTTCTCCATCCGCTACCGTTGCTTCTAATCTGACTATTTCTCCAATATCATCATATTCATCGAACTGATGTACAATGTTAATTTCTGTATCTTCAGGATCATCTTCGAATTTATAAGTTAATTGTTGTTCAATTTTTTCTACTAAAAAAGAAGCACTATTGATGACCAGTTTTAAGTCAAATTCCTTTACTTCCATATCTAATAAATCAATTGTTTCATCAAAATCATCAAAACCGGTTAATTGATAAAAAGTAATGGCTTTCCCTAAATGCTTTGCATCATCTTTACTACCTGTATACGTCAAAATATATTGATTTTTTTCTTTTTCCAAATCAAATTTATCATAGATATCGTTATCAATATCTTTGTAATAAGTTAATGGGTTTTTATCGAGTGCTACCATATTTTCTACTTCAGCAAATACTCCTGAATCTCCCCAAGATTCTACTTCGCCACTACTATTTTCTACAAGTGTATCATCATCATTTATATAAATAGAAAGATTATCTTCGTCTAAAGTAACATAACTTTCATTTCCTGCTATATCAATAACCATTGATCCAGTGTCAGTAAAATCTGTATAATCCTCTACAAACGACACTTCTACACCTGTTAATTCGCTATGTGCTTCCTCTGCTTTTCTAAGTACTTCTGATGGTGAAGATTCAGTTAAGATACTATCTAATGCAGCGGCACATCCTCCTAACAAAAATATAGAAATAATGAAGATACACAAAATATTTTTATTCAATTTTCAAGTCCCCTTTGCTTGTGTTGACATAACTAAACGTATTATACGTTAAGATTTGTTGTCTTCACATAGCAAAAGTACAAAATGAATCATAAATACTATGATTAGGTTATTCATTTCCCAACTTTATTTATAGTATTTTCCCATATAAAGGATTATGCAGGTATAACTAACCATTAAAACTTGGCGTTCATTTAGCATAAAAAAAACTAAAAAAGGTACCGTCATCGGTATTCTTAGTTTAAATTAATTCTGTAATGTTTTCTTTTTTTGCTCAAATTCTTCATCAGTCAATTCACCTTTTGCATAACGCTCGCGTAAGATAGCTAATGCCTTGTCCTCGTCTTTTCTACTAGCTTGAAGAAGTTTATACCCTAAAAAGAAAAGGACTAATAATAATAGGATAAAAAGGATCATCCAAACCATGCCATACCCAGAGTTTCCCATCATATGATGAGGACCATATTGATGAAACATAGTAATCATCCCCTTTCATCTATATTATCTCACAATAAAAGGTGTGTAAGGGTGTTTTGGAGAAAAATTACTTAGATTGTGATAATTATGATTTTTATAGTTACAATCAGATAGCGTTAATATACATTCATCCAAGTCTCCGAATGTACTCGAAGTACTTGTTTCTGGATCTGCAGCATGCATTTGCATTTGTTATCAATGTATCAAGCATCGTTTGTTCTTTATTTATAGGACTGAAAGGATAAAACAGGTGGTGTTAGTGAATTCTCATTAAAATACATTCCCTAAGAAGGTACTAAAATGTACTATCTTGCACACATTTATGATAAAGTATTTTTACATTCAATTAATTTGGCTGATGGATAAAGTACTAGTATATTATAATTAGCCATCAACATAAAACTCCACCAATTATCCCCCAAAGGAAGGGATAAATTGGCTATTACACATACAGTCAAAGAAGATACTTCAAGCTATTCCCAGTCGTCAGCTAATAAAATTGAAAATCCTCACGATACATTTTTCAAAGAAACACTCGGGAGTGTAGAAGTCGCTAAAAGTTTTTTGCTTCACTATTTACCGTCAGGAATCATGAAAATAGTTGATGAAGACACATTATCCCCTGAAAAAGACAGCTTCATCGACAAAGAGCTTAAAAAAAGATTTTCCGATTTAGTGCAAATATATACGGAAGGGAAGGATATATTTATTTTCTGTTTGAACACAAAAGCTATCCTTATAATAGTGTCATTTTTCAGTTGTTGAAATATATGACAGAAATTTAGAATACGAAATTGCTCAAGGAAAGAACAGAACTGTTGCCGGTTATCATACCGCTAGTCATCTATCACGGAGCTAGCGAGTAGAACATTGAAACAACGTTGTCTGACATGATCAGCGGCTATAAAGAACTCCCTAATGATGTGAAAAAGTATATTCCCAATTATGAATATTTGATTTACGACTTATCAAACTATACAGACGAACAAATAAAAGACGTATCAAGATGTCCAAAATGCGGAAAACGTTGAAGAATTGCTAGATACAATTGCCAAGACCGTACATTATTTGCGAGAATTGGAAGACAGACAGGTATGGAGTACCTTAAAACAGTCATACGTTGTATATTCAGTGCGGCAAAAAATTTAACGAGGGAAGATATGAATAAAATCGTCAAGAAAATAGAAAACACTTATCCGGAAGGGAGCTAACTCATAATGATTTTAGCAAATATTTTGCGAGAGGAAGGAAAAAAGGGAGAAAAGAAAGGATAAAGGCGGTGGCCCTTGAAATGCTAAAAAAAGGCTCAAGTATACACTTTTTGGTAGAGGTCACCCATATGGATATGAAGGAAGCTGAAAAACTTAAAAGACTTGTTTAATACCCTAATGCTATACTTTTGTTTTTCTCACACCACCCCTCGTAGTGCTGTATTCTAAGTTTAGCGGCGGTTTTGCTTTCCTGTTGTCTATTCCTATCCCCCAAAAAGTCAAATTAAACAGTTACAAATTGGGATTAGACACCATAATTACATTTTTCTCCTTTTTGAGAGAAGGTTATTTTTAAAATGTAATAATCCGATCTTGAATTACATCTCTTATTCACTCAAATACTGCTCACTATTCCCGAAAAGACATAATATACGGTCTTTCAATTTCTTGGAGATTTAATGAAATAACGATGATCATAAATTAGAAATTCCCCATTCCATACAATTCCAATTAGAAAATTGAGCATCACCCCTCACAGAAGCAAACTAACTAATTGATAAACCGCCTTCCATTTTTAATAACTTTTCTTTTACTTGAACACCTTCTCTAAACCCAGATAATTCTCCGTTTTTTCGAATGACACGGTGACAAGGAATGACAATAAGAATTGGATTTTTTCCGATCGCATTTGCCACTGCACGTACTGCACTTGGCTTGCCGATTATTTCAGCTACTTTTGAATAGGTGAAAGTTTTTCCATATGGAATTTGAATTAATGCATCCCATACAGATTTTTGAAATGCTGTCCCTTTTGGCGAAAGCGAAAAATCAAAAGCCTTTCGTTCTCCGTTTATATATTCAATTAACTGGTCTTCATAAACTTTCATACTATTTTTATTTTCTTCTAATCTAATATTTCCATATGTTTTTCTTAAATAGTTTTCACTTTCTTTATTAGGACAGGTACTAATATAACATAGCCCTTTTTTTGTCGCCGCTATAAAAATATTCCAATCGTTATATAGAAAGCTAGTATAATATACGCAATCTGTCATAGTTATTTCCATTACCCCCTCTTGAACTATATAGTCTCTCGGATTTTAAATTTCCGCATCAGCTCTAGTCTTTTGACTAGGTCTTTTGTATTACTTCTCCCCAAAATTGCAAATCAGGTAGGTATATTACTTGACTTTTAAATATCACCCCAACAATCGATTTGAAGATTTGAAGGCATTATTTTTTGCGAAATGGGGAGATATTATTTGATTACAAAAGTACGTCCACATGATGAGTATCTAGTGTTTATTTCTAACCAATTTGAATTGTGGGGTATAAGCAAAAAGTTCATTCAAGATTTTTATTTTGACCTCGTTGTTTGGCTTTGTCTTATGGATCTTACATCAACCGCCGATTTGCTGAAACATCGGTATTCTTCTAATCCCAGAGGAAGAAAACCACGCAACAACCCGAGTGACATGCTTCGGAGTTTGCTTTTGATGCATAAACTTCAATACACAAGTGTCGATAAGTGGGTAGAAGCATTAAAAACAAATCCACTATATGCCATTTTGAGCGGTTTTGAGCCAGATTCAACTCCTGGGGTTGGCACCTTTTATGATTTTTTTGACCAGCTTTGGCTTGCACCTTCCCCTCACTTGATGAATAGGAAGAAGAAAAAGCTCAAAAGCCAAAAAAGAAAGGGAAAAAGAATCAAAAAATGGTCCCTAAAAACCCTAGAATTGTTGAAAAACTTATTCGCCGTGCACGTAAACAGAGAAAAAATTATTATTCGCCTAAAGCTCATGATACACTGCAACAGCTATTTAAATCTTTGTTTGTAGAATGTTCTCTTACACAAGGTCTTTTGGCAAACCCGTAGTCATTAAGCATCTTAGCGGATGGTACACCTGTAGAAACTGGTGGTCGACCATATGGAAAATTCCTTTGTAATTGCCGCAAACAAGGAAAGTGGAAATGCGATTGTTTGCGGATTTTTCCGATCCAGATACGAATTGGGGTTGGGACAGCATCCGTGAAAAATATTATTATGGACGGAACCTTTTCATGGTAAGTACTTCTGAAAGCCCATATGATTTACCCATTTATCCAAGGATGTATTGAGCAAGCAAACATGATTCTGTCCTACTTGTGAGTACCTATCATGAACTCCTACAAATGGAAAATTGGGGAAAGCATCTTAGACTCAGCCTTCGATGCTTATCCCATCTATGAAATGTTGGAACACTATGACGTTTCTGCCATCATTGACCTTAACCCAAGGGGTTCCAAACAGTTCATCTATAATGAAATGGATATCAACTTGGACGGTGTTCCCTTGTGCCCATTGGTCGTGAAATGGTTAACTGGGGCGTGGATAAAAAACGTTACCGTCGCAAATGGCGTTGCCCTGCAGCCGTTAGAAAATGGGATACCAAAACCCGTGTTCAGATTCAAGCTACGGGAGACATTTTATACATCAACTAAGGACAATCCCAGACTTTTTCCACGTATAAAAAACGTGATAGTAAGGAATGGTACAAGCGCTATTCCCTTCGCACTGGCGCTGAACATTGTATCAAACGTCAAAAAATTGATTATGACCTAGAGGGCTCCAATGGTCGAAGTTCCCGTCATTGGAACATTCGTACATACATCATTGCTATGTGCCAACATGCAGATGCATGGGTTAAGGAAGCCAGCAAAACTCAGTTTAAGGAGTTGCATGTAAAAGCAAAAATGATATTAGCCATCTAAAAATAGGAGTCAATAATTTTTTAAAATCTGCATGTTGCAGGTTTCTTTGGCATGGACTTTTTTAATGAAAATGTTAAAATTGTAAAGTTAGTCACTTTCACCCTCCAAAAGCCCCAGAGTTACTCAGTTAATTTCCAGTCTCTATTTAATATTTTGAAAAGTTGCATATTTAATATAAACATATATTAAAGAGATTAGTTGTATTTGTCAACTATTCAATAACATTATTTGGTTCAGTAACAAATCACAGAATTATCGACAATAGTCGACATTAAAAGTTCATAATAATAGGCTGATTGAATGTTTGTCGAAAAAAATTTAACAAGCCATTTGTTGTCCATTTTGTTTTAAACGTTTCTCATAACGGTCTTGGTATTTCCTCCATTTGAGTTGGGCATTCTTTTCTTCCTTCATCCGCATCCCGTGCCTGGATCGATTTGATGGAATAACCAAAACCTTGTTGATTCATCGTCCGAATCTGGTTGTTTTTCCCTTCCGTTTTGGCGTTGGATATGCGATGGATAAAGCGATTAAGGATTTCGGGCAACCAATTCGTTCCGGATGTGATAATTCATGGAGCAGCTTGATGACTTCTTCCTTGCGCCTGTTTTCATGCATCAGAAACAGTTGCGGACGCCATGGAATGGAAAGGTCATATAGGACAAGTCGATATTTGCCTTTCCCTTTGGCCAAACTGATTTCATCCATTCCGATCAACGTGGGTGTTGAACGTTCCGTGAGATCCGGCTGCTCCGAATAATGTTTTAATACATGGATCCGCACATTTTGACCACTACGACCAAAGGCTTCTCCAACTGCTTTAAACGTACAGTCAGCTGTTGCGTACAGAAGTGCTTCATGGCCGATTTCGGTAATGCGTTGATACGGCTTTAGCCAGGACAAAGGCTCCATAAATGTATGATGACAAACATCACATGCAAAGCGACAATGGTTGAAATGATCAATGATGGGTGTGTTATTGTGAGTACCGGCAACAACCCATTTAGGATGATACTCATGAACTTTGGTTGTCCAAAAACCACAATCCGGACAATGAGCTCCTTGATTTGTACATTGAATATGACGGTACAATCCTACGTTTAGGTAGCCGAATGGAACTTCTACTTGTTGAGTAATGATAAAAGGTACTTTATCGCCATCGCTTGTCATGATATAATGGTTAAGCATCCAAATCATCCTTACGTTGGTATTTGTTTAGTTACTTAACCAATACGACAGGTGGTTTGGATTTTACTTTTTTATCATCAAATTTGTCGGATTTTGTTACCCGTAAATTGTTATTGAACCAATTTTATTTTAAAATTCCTTTTATCTTGTAATTTATACAGACAATTATATTAATACATAACAGTCCCACCATCTACATTAATCGCCTGCCCAGTTATGTATCCTGCTTCCGGAAGTGCCAGATAAACAACCAATGATGCTATTTCATATAGCTCCCCAGATCGATTTAATGGGATATTACGAAGCATTTTTTCAAAAATTTCACCGCGTTTTTCGTTATAATTTTTAACATAGTAATCATCCATCTGATCCCACATTTCTGTATGAACATAGCCAGGACACACTGCATTGACATTAATATTATATTTAGCTAGAGCAGCAGCAGCTGAACGTGTAACACTAATAGTAGCAGCTTTTGAAGCAGCATATACTGGATAATCAGGTCTACTTGATTTACCAGTAATGGAAGAGATATTGATAATTCTACCTTGATTTTTAAATTGAATTAAATGCTTTGCGGCTTCCTGCATACTGAAAAAGAGTGACTTAGCATTTAAATCCATTACCGCATCCCAGTTCTCGGGTGAAACTTCTAGAAATCTATTTACCTTAATGATACCTGCAGCATTTACTACAATGTCAAATGAATCAAAATCTTTGATAATAGATTCATATAAGGACTTAATTTCTTCCACTTCTCTCAAATCCCTTATATATACTTCAATTTTTACATCATTTTTTTCCAATTGTGATGCAACACGCCTGGAGTTCTCTTCGTCAATATCCACCATTGCAATATTAAAACCATGATTAACCAACTTTTCTGCAATAGCTTTTCCAATTCCTTTTGCAGCACCTGTTACTACTGCAGTTTTACCATGTAAATCCATATTTTTAAACCCCCTTAATATTAACCATTTTTTATTCAATTAGTGATGGTATCCATAATGTCAACTGTGGAATAAATGTAACAAGTAGCAAGACAATGATAGCTGCCACAACAAACGGCCACACCGCTTTTACAAAAGATTCTATTGAAACTTTTCCCAAAGATGTTGCTAAAAATAGACCTGATCCTACCGGTGGAGTCAGTATACCAATCGTAACATTTAAGCAAATCAGCACACCAAAATGAATAGGATCAATACCAAAAGATGGCAATATTGGAACGAAAATTGGTGTCAAAATAATAATTAAGGCAATACCCTCAACTACCATACCTAGAAGCAATAATAAGATATTTACTAGAATTAAGAACACAATTGGATTACTCGTAATTGTTGTCATCCATTCAGCTATTGTCTGAGGAACTCTTTCAAATGTCATTGCCCAACCAAGAACACTCGCCATCGCAATGAGTAGCGTTACAATTGCAGTTGAAATTGCAGTATTTATCATAATTCCAGGCAATTCTTTTAAACGAAAATCTCTATAAAAGAAGTAACTTACTATTAACGCTATGACGCATGCGATACCTGCCGATTCTGTCGGAGTAAAAACACCAGTGATAATTCCCCAAATTAAAACACCTGGCACTAATAAAGCCGGAATTACCTGAAGGGAAGATTTACCTCTTTCTTTCCAGGAGGCTTTCATTTTTGAAGGAAAACTTTGCTTATATCCGATATAGGCAACCAATAGAATAAAAGCAACCGATATTAAAATTCCAGGGATGATTCCCGCAAGAAACATATCTCCAATTGACGAACCAGAAGTCGCCCCGTAAATAATAAAAAGCATACTAGGAGGAATAATTGGTCCGAGCATACCAGCAGCAGCCGTAGTAGCAGCACCAAATTCACGCTTATATCCTTCCTTTTCCATTGCGGGGACCATAACCTTTGTCATCATTGCAATTTGTGCAGCCGCTGAACCAATAATAGAAGCTAGAAATGTATTTGCAACAATATTTACATAGGCTAATCCACCTCTAAAGTGACCTACAAACTTTTGGGCAAAGTCTATCAGACGCTTAGTAATCCCTCCAGAATTCATAATCTCACCAGCAAGCATAAATAAAGGTATTGCCAGTAAACTATAACTTTCCAATGATGAGAATAACCGCTGGGGCGTATTCATAATCATATCTTCATTCCCGTTTACAAATAAAAGAATGATGCCAGAAACTCCAAGAACAATTGCTATTGGAACTCTAACAAAAAGTAAAATAGCAAAAATAACTAATGTCATTGTCATGTAATCACCTTCCCATCCTTGGAAATCCGAATTGCTTCAATAAACCAATGAATAAAATGTACAGACATAAATAGTAAACTAATTGGAATACTCAAATACATATAAACAATCGGAATTTGTGTTGTAATCGTTTTTTGTAATAGAATACTTGGATCCATAATCCAAGTAATAGATAAATAAAAAATGTAAATAGCAAATATAGTCGATGCAATTAAACCGACCAAAATCAGTACATTTCTTATTTTTGATGGCATTTTATCAATAAACAGTGTTACAGCTACTGCCTCCTTCACCTTGATACTCATACTTGCTCCAAGAAAGCTAGACCATACAAAAGTATATAATGCTATTTCCTGTGCCCATACCAATGGCGAATTCAGAAAGTATCTAAAAAAGATATCAAATACCATTGCAAGGAGCATAGCTGGTATCAAAATAACAACCAATCCTTTTTCTAAACTGAAAACACTGTCACTTATAGTTTGTGAAAATTTCATTATCATCCTCCACCTTTAGTAAATATTAAATTGGTCAGCAATTATTTTAAATTGCCCTCCAGATGTCAAACCTCCATCAAGAACTAATTCAGCACCGGTCATATACGAGGAGTCATCGGAAGCAAGAAACGTCACTGCCTTGGCAATTTCCATCGATTCACCAGCTCTTCCCAGCGGATTCATTCCTTTAGTTGCATCAATTAAATCCTTAATTGACTCATTCAATGGAGTGTTAATGAAGCCTGGGTGAATCGAGTTTACCCGAATGCCAAATTTTCCAAATTCCATTGCGGCTGATTTGGTCATCCCTCTCACTGCCCACTTAGAAGCTGTATATGCCACTGCAAAATACCCTGTAAGACCTGTTATAGAAGACAAATTAATAATTGAAGCGTTATTCGATTTTTTTAATAAATCAAGACAATATTTCATTCCAAGAAACACACTTGTTTGATTGATAGAAATAATTCGGTTCCAATCCTTGAGTGTACAGTCTCGAAAAGAATCACGCTTATTTATCCCGGCATTGTTGACTAATACATCCAATTTATCTACTTTGTCATTTAATAATTCTGTTACTTTTCTCCAGTCATCCTCTCTTGCTACATCAAGCTGATAAGTCAATATCCTTGAATTACCATATTCACTTGCAATCATTGCGACTTCTTGTAATTTTTTTGGATTTCTACTTACCATAATCACTGTTTCTGCATCTTCTTTTACAAATTCAATGACATCTGCTAGACCTAAGCCGCTTGAAGCACCGGTCACAAATGCGGTCTTTCCTTTTAATTTTCCTGCCATAAATAAACCTCCATAAAAAATATAAAGAGGTTGCTTTCTGTATTTAGTTTAAACAACCTCTAGATAAAATTAATTTCCTTTTACCACATCAATAAATTCCTTAATTAATTCGTTCTTTTTCGCATACTCTTCATGGACTTCTTGCGCTGCCTCAACGAATTCATCACGGTTATCTAGTTCGGTAACATTTAGTAGTTCCGAAACTTCCTTTAAGTCTTCCACATCATTAATTACGAGCTGTTCATTCCCCCACTCAAGTGCTGCCGCCATAGCTTCATCAATAATTTTTCGATCGCTTTCAGGCATATTTTCATAATTTGTTAGACTCGCAGCAAGTACTCCACCGAATACCATATGCTTCGTCAGTACATAACCTTCAGATATTTCGTGATATTTCTCTGATAATGTTGCATTTGTATCGACAGATACCCCATCTATTACACCTGTTTGCAGTGCGTTATATACTTCAGGAAGTCCCATTGCAATTGGACTTGCTCCAAGATCTTCCCAAAATCCAAGTACAGAAGCTCCACCAGTAAATCTTAGCTTTTTTCCATTAACATCTTCGATTGTGTTTATCTCAGCATCTTTCATGATTAAGCTATGTGTTCCTGTATGCAAATAACCAATTCCTTTAAGTCCCTGTTCTTCTAGTAACTTAAGCATTTTTTGAGCTGGCTCTGTCTCTGCAGCTTGAATCCCTTCTTCTAAATTCTCAAATAAGAATGGCATATTCCAGGCATCAAATTCTTCAATTCGTGTGCTCAGATATGGTACGGTCAATAAAGCAAAATCCAATGAACCGTTTGCCATCTGTTGAACCATATCAGCTTCAGGTCCTAGCTGAGCAGCAGGATAAAGCTCAAGATTCATTCTGCCATCAGAACGCTGGTCTAATTCATCTTTAAATTTTTCTGCAAATTTATGCCAGTTATGACCGGTCTGGGTAACATATGTTATTTTAAATTCATATGTATCTCCATCCCCCTCAGAAGTATTAGTTACGGCATTGTTATCACTAGAAGCACTTGGTTGTGAATTTTTATCACCACATGCACTTAGAAAAAGTGCAGTTAACATCAGAATCATAACAAACAACATATTTGAATTTTTCATATAACTCTCCTCTTCGTAAAAATATTAAGTGATTATATTTATATCAATTCACGTAAGCCGAGAAAATCCAGTGCATTATGTCCAAGTATTAATTCTGCATCCGCTTTTGAAATACCTTGTAGATTATCAATCACTTTACCTACTGGTTTCTCACGCAGCAAAAAAGGATAATCGGAACCAGCAATAATCTGTCTTGATCCAAAGCGTTCGACCATGAATTTTAAATTATTTGGATCATATACCAGTGAGTCATAATATAACTTCTTAGCATAATAGCTTGGAGACTTTACGATTTTTCGTGTTTCTGGCCAAACTTCCCATCCCTTATCCATTCTTGGGAGAATATATGGCAGTGAACCGCCCCCGTGAGCAAAGCACACTTTCAAGTTTGGAAGCTTGTCCAGTATCCCACTCATAATTATGCTCCCAGCTGCAAGTGCTGTTTCAGATGGCATTCCTATTGTGTACATGGAATTGAAGTTATGCAATCTCTCCCTTCCCAAAGTTGCCCAGGGATGTACAAAAAGAGGAACATTCATTTCTTCAGCAGCTTCAAAGAATTGGTATAAAGTACTGTCATTCAGATTCAAGCCATTAACGTTGGAACCTATCTGGATTCCTTTTAATTTGAGTTCCTTTACTGCTCTTTCCATTTCAGAAATCGCTAAATGTGTGTCCTGTAATGGAACCGTTCCCATTCCAATAAATCTGTTGGGATACTTTTTTGTCACTGAAGCAATAAAATCATTCTGATACTTTGCAAGTTCTAAGCCAGCTTTGGGATCCGACCAATATGATAAGGTTACAGGAATTGGTGATAGAATTTGAATATCCACACCTTCGTTATCCATATCTTCTAAACGTTTTTCAGGATCCCATGCTTGGTCGGTTATTTTTCTGAACGTTTTTCCTTGTACTAGTATTTCTGCACCACAGCTACAGTTCCTTTGAAATATTGGAAATCGGTCATCCTTATATTTTGCTGCCAGATCCGGGAAATCTTCAGAAATAATATGTGTATGAAAATCAACCCGTAATTTTTTTGTCAAACCTGAAAATCTCCTTTCTATTTGTTATTTAAACATTCAATCTACTTAGTATATTTCAGTACCGTAAGTAAAGTATGTTTTTGGCGCTTTGCTTCCCCACATATCCAATCCTAAATCACCAACTTCAGAACCCCATTCGATTGCCTTCCAATCTGGTGAAAAAATTAAAAATCCTCCTGTCCATATTTCAACCCGATGACCTGAAGGTTCAAATACGTAGATAAACTGTGCACCACTTGTTCCATGTTTTCCTGGTCCCCATTCTATTTCAATTCCATTTTCAGCCATTAAATTTGAAGCTCTGATTAACTCATCCGGCGAGTCTAGATAGTAAGCTAAATGATGTAACTTCGCCCCCGTCTGGTTCGAATTACGCATTAATGCCACTTCATGTGATACATTAGTTCTACTTAACCAAGAACCTAAGCGTACATCTTCCTTATTTTGAATAAAGTAGCGATGATGAATTCCTAACATATTTGTCCACCATTTTTGTTCTTGGGCGACGTCGTTGACCATCATATTTACGTGGTCAAACCGACGAGGTGCAGCTCCTTTACCCGTATATTTACTTGGATGGCTTGGTAACTTAGATATCATATTGGAATCTGTAGCTTTGTACAATTCCTTGTCCCAATATAATTCGATTGGAATACCTGAAGGAGTTTTGAAATGAATAGCATCACCTAATGCTTTTTTCTGACCTCCTTGAACCCATTCAAAGTTAATATTCATTTGTTTTAATTGTTTTTCAAAAACATATAATGAATATTGTGATTCAACCCTCCAGCCAACACTTATTAATTCAGACTTATTTGATTCTTGCAATACTAATGTATGATGGTCAAAATCCTGCCAAGCTCGTAAATATGCTTTGTCTCCATCTTTTTCTGTGAGAACTAGTCCTAGTACTTCAGTATAAAACCACAACGATTTGTCAATATCAGAAACACTTATTTCTACATGTCCTATATGTGCTACACTTCTTATTCTTTTTTCCAATTCCTTTTCAGCAGTTTGCTCATCCATCATTTCATAAAAAACTTTTGTCATTTTTTACTCTCCTTTAAAATTAGTATTAATGTTATATTAACTACATAAGTAAGTTTAAATATCACTTTATTTAGAACACTTCAGGTATAACACCTTTTTAATAATCATATATTATCATCAAAGCGCTTTCATAACAAACAGTTTTTTCTTTATACGCAACATAATAAAATTATTTACATTTAAGACAACTCGTTTTGTATGTTAATCATTTTCCATTAAATCAGAACCAATTTTGAAATTCATTTCTCTTTAGACATTGGTTTCCCTGCTATGCCCCAATGTGATCCTGGAATCTCATTTACTATTACTCTTACACTTTCTCGGGGAGCATCTAACGTTTCTACTGTTACTTCAGTAATATTTTCAATTAATTTTGCTACTTTTTCAGCAGGTCTTCCCTCTATTAAATTAACATGAATTATTGGCATGTCTCTTCTCCCTTCCAATACTAATTTATTTAAACTCTAATTAATCCGTTACTCTAAAAGAAACATCACCAAGACCATCAAACTTCCCAATAACAACATCATCTTTTTCAAGTAAGACTGCTCCAGTTAATGCTCCGGATAAAATAACATCTCCCTTCCTTACTTTATCTCCTTTTCTCGCTAACATATTAACAAGCATTGCAATCGCATTTGCGGGATGTCCTAGTACGGCTGCTCCTGCTCCAAGATCTTTAATTTCACCATTAATAGATAATGTTGCGCCGACCAAATCCAAATCTACCAATTCAGGTTTTGTAAGATTCGTTCCAAAAACAACTCTTGAAGTAGATGCATTATCGGCAACGACATCAGAAAGTGTAAAATCAAAGTTTTCAAAACGACTATCAATAATTTCAAGTGCTGGTATAACTGCTTCGGTGTCGGCTAAAACTTGAGCTCCCGTTATCCCTGGTCCTTCAATATCTTCTCCGATAACAAAAGCAATCTCTGCTTCAACTTTAGGGTGGATTAAATCATTAAGTGATACTTTTCCTCCATTATCAATCAACATATAATCGAAAACGTATCCATAAATAGGTTCATTGACACCCATTTGTTGCATCTTTGCCTGACTTGTTAAGCCCATTTTTGGTCCAACAATTTTATGACCCTCTGAAAGTTTCATGTTAACAATTTCCTCTTGAATAACATATCCTTCTTCAACTGTTAAATCAGGCTTAAGTTCAGCTGTCACTTTTCTTACTTCTCTTTTTTCTATTTCACCAGCAACTAAATAACTGGCAAACTCTTTTACCATTTTCGTTTCCACACAACTTCCCCCTTCGGTTAAACTTCGACATTTGACTTAGAAAGCTCAGCTGCAACATCTACAATCATGTCCTCTTGACCACCTACAACTTTTCGTTTTCCTAATTCAACTAAGATGGATCGGGAATCCACACCAAATTTTTGTGCCGCTTTTTGTGCATGGAGCAAGAAACTTGAATAGACACCTGCATAACCAAGGACTAGGCTATCTTTTGTAATTTCTTGTGGCTTCTCCAAAATCGGAGCAACCAACTCCTCGGCTACGTCCATTGTTTTAAATACATCGATTCCTGTTTTAATGTTTAATTTATCCAGAACTGCTACAAGTACCTCCGTTTGCGTATTACCGGCACCAGCTCCTAGGCAACGAATACTGCCATCAATTCGGGTTGCGCCTTCTTCAATTGCAACAAGTGTATTAGCCATAGCCAATGACAAATTATTATGAGCATGAAATCCAACATTGACAGACAAACTATCTTTCATTGCTCTAATTTTTTCTCTTACTTCATGTGGCAACATTGCCCCTGCAGAATCAACTACATAGACCGTATCAGCACCATAGCTTTCCATTAATTTTGCTTGTTCCACAAGTTCTTCGGCAGGTGCCATATGAGACATCATTAAAAATCCTACTGTCTCAAGTCCAAGTTCTTTTGATAAAGCAATGTGCTGTTGAGCAACATCGGCTTCTGTTACGTGAGTCGCTACTCGAGCCATCTTTGCACCTAAATTTGCTGCTTCTTTTAAATCAGGCATCGTACCTATTCCCGGTAAGAGGAGTACAGAGATTTTTGCTTGCTTAGCAGTCGACACCGCAGCTTCAATCAATTTTAGCTCATCTGTTAATGAGAAACCGTATTGAATAGACGAACCGCCAAGTCCATCTCCATGCGCGACCTCAATATAAGGTACATTCGCTTCATCTAAAGCTGTTACGATATTTGTAACTTGTTCAACTGTATATTGATGTCTTATTGCATGACTTCCATCTCTAAGTGCTACTTCAGTAATTAACACATCTCGTTCATCAGCCATTCGTTAGCTCAACTCCTATCCTTCCCGAAAGTCTATGCCGCGCCCATTCTTCTGCCACTTTTACGGAAGCCGCTGTCATAATATCCAAATTCCCAGCGTATACCGGTAAATAATCTCCAGCACCTTCCACTTCAATAAATACGGTTACGGAAGTCCCATCGATAATAGGATCTTGTCGTAATCTATAACCTGGTACATACATTTTAATTTGTTTTTCCATATTTCTAATGGATTCAACTATTTCTTCCCTTGCCTTCTGTCCCTCAACATTAATATATATTGTGTTTCTCATTAAAATTGGAGGTTCAGCTGGATTTAATATGATGATTACTTTTCCTTTTTTAGCTCCTCCTACCTTTTCAACGCCCCGTGCAGTCGTTTGGGTAAATTCATCAATATTTGCTCTCGTTCCAGGTCCTGCACTTTTACTTGAAATAGTTGAAACGATTTCAGCATAATCCACAGATTGGACTTGATTGACTGCATGAACGATAGGGATCGTTGCTTGCCCTCCGCATGTTATTAAATTGATATTATCTGCTTCTAAATGATCCTCTAAATTAACTGGAGGAATTACAATTGGTCCGATTGCTGCAGGAGTTAAATCGAGAACTTGTTTACCAGCTGCTTTTAGTAATTCAGCATGTCGGATATGGGCTTTTGCAGATGTTGCATCAAAGATAACATCTGCTAATTCAAGTCGTTCTAAAAATCCGTCAATTCCATTATCTATTACTGTAAGACCCATTTCCCTTGCCTTTTTTAAACCATCAGAATGTGGATCGATTCCAATCACCGCTGTTAACTCCAATACATCTGATCTACCTAGCTTTATCATTAAATCCGTCCCGATATTCCCTGAACCTAAAATAGCTACTTTTACCTTATCCATCAAATTCTCCTTTCTAATTAAAAACGAACGCTCACTTCACCTAGATGTGCAAATCGAGCTACGAAAGAATCACCTTCCTGCGCATCCACTGCTGCTGATAAAGCTCCTGATAAAATAACTTCACCTGCACGGAGGGATATATCAAAATCTGCTACTCTATTAGCCAGCCATGCAACACATTGGATCGGATTCCCAAGCGCAGCCGCTCCGACACCAGTATTAACAATTTCTCCATTTTTAGATAACACCATACCGATTAATTCAAGATTTACATCTTCTATTTTTATCGGTTTTCCACCTAACACATAAAACGCAGAAGATGCATTATCGGCAATTGTATCTGCTAGCTGAATTTTCCAATCCGTAATTCTACTATCTACCACTTCAATTGCAGGTAAAACATAATCCGTAGCCTGAATGACATCCATTGCCGTCACATTCGGTCCTTTTAAATCTTCTTTTAAAATAAAAGCGATTTCACCTTCTACTTTCGGTTGGAGAATCCCCTTCTTTGGAACATTACCTCCATTTTCAACAACCATATTCGATAGTAGATGACCATAATCAGGTTCATTTACTCCAAGTAAATTTTGCATTGCTTTAGATGTTAACCCAATTTTTTTTCCAACAATTTTATGCCCCTGTTCGGTTTTCGCTTCAATATTTTTAAGTTGAATGTGATAAGCTTCTTCCACCGAAATCTCTGAATCGATAGTAGTTAGTGGCTTCATCCCAACCTGATTTCTTTCAGCTTCTAGTAATTGAACAGCAATTTTTTCATGTTTGTTCCCTAATGTAATTGCCACTTACATCCACCTCCTTATAATTTAATCGTTATATTAGATAGTTCCGTATAGAAATCTAAACTATGCATGCCACCTGTTCGGCCTATTCCGCTATGCTTCATACCACCAAATGGTGTTCTTAAATCGCGTAAAAACCATGTGTTGACCCAAATGATTCCAGCTTCAATTTGATGTGCAACGCGATGACCACGTTTTAAATCATTCGTCCATATAGTTGCACTTAATCCATAATGGGTATCATTTGCCTGCATAATAACTTCTTCTTCCATATCAAATGGCACAACCGTAACGACAGGTCCAAAAATTTCTTCACTCACACAACGGGAATTTCGATCCAGCCCTGTAATAATTGTTGGCTCTAAATAATAACCCTTCTCCAATCCTTCAGGTCTTTTACCACCAGTTAAAAATGTTCCACCATCTTCTCTCGCAATATCGATATAGCTGTTAACACGATCATAATGTTCCTTGCTTATTAATGCGCCTACATTCGTTTCATCTTTAAACGGATCCCCAACTATAAGTTCTTTTGTTCTAGCAACAAACTTTTCTAAAAATTCGTCATAAGCAGGTCTTTCCACATAAATTCTAGATCCACATAAACAAACTTCCCCTTGATTTATAAAACTTGATCTGATCGTCGTATCAATTACTTCATCCATATCCGCATCAGCAAAAATAATATTTGGATTTTTTCCACCTAACTCATAAGACAATTTCTTCAATGAATCTGAAGCCGCTTTCATTATTGATGTTCCTGTTCCTGGTTCTCCAATAAAGGAAATTGCATCAATATTCGGATGTTCTGCAATTGCTCCACCTGCCGAATCTGATCCAAATCCATGTACTAAATTTACCACTCCGTCTGGAACACCAGCTTCTTTAATGATTTCCATTAACACAGTTGCAGTCATTGGTGTCCATTCCGCAGGCTTAATTACTGCTGTATTCCCCATACCTAAACATGGTGCTAACTTCCAAGTCAGTAAAAGTAATGGCAAGTTCCAAGGTTTAATAATTCCTACTACACCAACAGGCCTTCTATACGCATAGTGAAGGGCTTGGTCATCCTGTTGATATGCTTCAGTTCCAATCGAAGTAATGTAGTCGGCAAAGAAATGAAAGTTATAAGCCGCACGTGGAATGTCGATTGAATTTGCTAAAGAGAATGGCTTACCTGTATCTAATGACTCTAAACGTGCAAGCTCTTCTTGACGTTCTAGAATTAAATCTCCAATTTTTCGTAAGATTTGGGATCTCTCTTGTAAGGTCTTTGTACTCCACGCTCCATCTAATGCTCGTTTCGCGGCAGCAACAGCATAATCAACTTCCTGTTTACCACCTTCCGCTACTACACCCAGTTCTTCTTCTGTCGCTGGGTTAATATTATTAAATGTTTTGTTATTATGTGAACTTACGAATTGTCCATTTATAAAATGCTGACAATCAATTGCTTTCGTTTTAATTTGTACCATACCAAGGTTACCTCCTGCTAAGTTTTAATAGTTCTTAGCGTAAGATTATCACAGGGTTGTTGCGCCTGCAATCCCGTTGTTGCTTTAAACGCAACAAATAAATAATTATTATAAAAATTGTTTCTCTATTGACAACTTTTAATCATTTTGTTTAATATATATAAAATGCATTTTCTATCGCATTACAAAAAGGGGGGAAATAAACATGTCAACTAGGGAGAACAGAGATAACCAACTGTCTTCAGTACGAAATGCTCTTCGGATTCTAAAAAGTTTTTCAATGGAGGAACCAGAAAAAAGAGTTAGTGATCTATCAGAAGCACTTGAGTTAAATAAAAGCACTGTCAGTAGAACATTATCGACATTAGCAAGCGAAGGGTTTGTCTTTAAAAATCCTGAAACAAACCGATATCAACTCGGAATGGCAATCGTTTCACTAAGTGGAATAGTTAATAATAATACGGACATTTATAAAGAATCGCTTCCGGTATTAAATGAGCTTGTTAGAACAAGTGGAGAAACAGCTCATATTTCAGTATTGGATAATTATGAGGTTATATATTTACAAAAAGTGGAATGTAACCATCCTGTACGTTTTCTAACACATGTTGGAAAAAGGAATCCATTGTATTGTACGAGCGCTGGAAAAGTACTACTTGCTTATGCACCAGAAAAAGTACTTGAAACAGTAATTGAACGAGGATTAAAAAAATATACAGAGCAAACCATTACTGACCCCGAAGAAATTCGAGATCACCTTGCTAAGATAAAAGAAAATGGCTATGCTTATAGCTTTGAAGAGCTTTCAGAAGGTGTTAACTCTATTGCTACACCAATTTATGATTATACCGGGAAAGTAGTATCTGCCTTATCTGTTGTTGGACCAAAACAACGAATTGATAATAGAAAATTAAAAGGAATAACACAGCAAACTATCAATGCTAGTAAAGAAATTTCTAGTCGACTTGGATATTGGAAATAACAGGAGGGTTGATATATGTATGATTTTCACACACATTTTATTCCCGAAGAAATCATGTCATGGGTAAAAGAAAATAAGACAAAAGTAAATGCAAAATGGATAGAAAAAGACGCTTCTAAAAATACATTTTTAGAGATTAATAGAAAATGGGGATTTGAATTAAAAGATGCTTTTATAGACTTTTCTAAATACAGTAGTGAGCTTAAAAATGCGGGAATAACACACGCTGTAACATCTCCAATTCCGCAACTTTTTATGTATGATTTTGATCCTGTTATTACCACTGAAGTGTCTAGAGTCTATAACGATGCGCTGGCTAATTTAAGCAATTCGAACCCTGATATTATTTCTGCACTTGGAACAGTTCCCTTAAATTCTCCAGAACAGGCTGCAGAATTATTACAGGATGCGATGAATGAGGGATTAAAAGGTGCCATCATCGGTCCAGGTATATCGGGACATATGTTATCAGATGATTATTTTATACCATTTTTTGAAGAGGCAAACAAATTAAAAGCAATTGTTTTTATTCATCCACTTTTATCTGAAGACCCCCGTTTAAAAAGAAGGATGATGCCCAATTTAATTGGTGTTCCATGGGAGACGACAGTTTGTGCAACGGATCTATTATTAAGTGGTTTTACGGATACATATCCCGATATTAAAGTTTTGTTTGCTCATGGGGGAGGATATTTACCATATCAACTAGGAAGGTTGGATAAAGGTTTTAAACAGTGGGGTGCTGTTTCGACTAATTTGAAAGCCTTTCCATCCGAGTATGCGAAACTTTTTTGGTATGATACAGTGCTGTGGAATGAAAAAAGCATTGATTATTTAAAAAAAATGGTCGGTGAAAAACAAGTTGTCCCTGGTTCAGATTTCCCATTTGATTTATCTGCTTGGCCACCAATCCAAGTAAATAAAGACGAAATTAGCACTTTGTTTATTAAGTAACTTACCGAGGTAGGGATTATTTTTCTTACCTCGGTTTACATATACTTTATAATCAAGGTTCTCAACCAAAATAAAATCCCTTCTCACAAATGAGAAAGGACTTTCATTCATATATTTTCTTTTCTACGACCTCACATACGCTCCAAATTTCTCACTAACCGCATCAATTATCTTCTTAAACGACGCATCCACCTCATCATCCGTCAACGTTTTTTCCGGATCTTGGTAATGAATATTATAAGCGATTGACTTTTCATTGTCTCCAATATTTTCACCAGTATAGACATCAAATGCTTCCACTCGCTTTACAAGTGGGGTACCAATTCGTTCAATTTCTTCTTTAATTTCTCCGGCCATGACTTTTTCATCTACTACAAATGCAATATCACGCAGGATCGATGGATATTTAGGAACGACATCATACGTAAGTTCTGGACGATCCGTTTTCAAAATATATTCCATATCAATATCAAACACATACGTTTCTTTTAAATCTTGTCTTTTTGTCATGTTTGGATGTACTTGACCGAGGAATCCAATTTGTTTACCGCCAGCATGGACTGTAGCACATCTTCCCGGATGCATATCTTTTACAACTGCTTGTTCAAATGTCACATCCATATTCAAGTAGCGGAATAATCCTTCTACAATCCCTTTTATGACATAAAAGTCAACCTGTTTTACTTCTTGTTGCCATTTATGATCTACCCACGTACCAGTAATTGCTCCGGCCAAACGAAGTTGTTCTAAAGGCTGTTTCGTTATTTTTTCCTCTTCAGATAAAAAGACAGAGCCAACTTCGTATAGCGCAACATTTGCTTGTTTTCTCGCTACATTATACGTCAAGCGATTTAATAATTCTGGAAGTAAGCTTAATCTTAAATACTGATGATCTTCACTCATTGGCATCGCTAATTCCACTGGACGTAGATTATTTGGTAGATCCGGACTCACTAACTCATGGACTCGTTCTTTATCTGTTAAAGAATAAGTAATTGCTTCAGATAAACCAACACTTTGCATGTAATTTTTAACATCACGTTTTAATTGTTGCTGTTTCGTTAGACCTCCTGGTTTGGAAGCATTTTCTGGCAATGTATATGGTAATAAATCATATCCGTAAATACGGGCAACTTCTTCCAGCATATCTTCAAAAATGGTAATATCCCCACGGCGTGTTGGGGCAAAAACGGTAAAATCATCATCTTTTCTTTCAAAAGTAAACCGCAACTTCGTTAATATTTCTTCGATTTCTTCATTTGATATTTTTGTTCCTAATCGCTTATTTACTTCTTGAGAATTCATTTCAACCACTTTTTCACTACGATCTAACTGATCAAACTCAGCAACACCTTCTACTACTTTACCATCTGCATATTTTTCCAACAATTCACAGCCACGTAAACCTGCTTCTTTTACTCGATTAGGATCAACACCTTTTTCATAACGAGTACTTGCTTCACTTCGCAGACCAGTATTCATAACTGCTTTACGGATCGTTTTCGAATCAAAATAGGCAGCTTCCAGTAGAATTGTATTTGTTTCCTCATATACTTCCGTGTTTGCTCCACCCATTACTCCAGCTAATGCAACACCTTTTTTACCATTGGTAATGAGTAAATGTTCATTGGATAACACACGTGTCTGATCATCTAACGTAACAATTTCTTCTTGATCCACTGCACGTCTAACTAAAATTTCCTTTGAATCTAGTAAATCATAATCGAATGCATGGAGTGGTTGACCATATTCAAGTAATACATAGTTCGTTATATCAACGACGTTATTGATCGGACGAATACCGGCTGCAAGTAAATAATTTTGCATCCAGAGTGGTGAAGGTTTAATTTTTACATCTTTAATGATAAATGCTCCGTAGTACGGACATGCTTCTTCATCATCAACTGAAACAGTAACATAATTTGCCACATTTTCGGCAATTGGATTAATTTTTGGTTCGGGAAGTTGGATTTTTTCACCTAAAATGGCGGTGACTTCATATGCAACACCTAACATACTTAACGCATCGGCGCGGTTTGGTGTTAAGTCAAATTCGAGTACAGCATCATTTAAATTAAGTAAGTCGTCAACTGGTTCTCCAACAACTGCTTCTTCTGGAAGAACGGCAATTCCCTCAGCAAATGCAGGTACGATAAATCTTTCGCCTACACTTAACTCTTGCAAAGAACAAATCATTCCATTTGATTCAATACCACGGAGTTTTACTTTTTTAATTTTGAAATTTCCTGGGAGCACTGCACCAGGTTTTGCAACAACTACTTTTTGACCTTGTGCTACGTTCGCTGCCCCACAAATAATTTGTAAAACTTCATCTCCTACATCCACTTGACAAAGCTTTAATTTATCAGCATTAGGATGTTGTTCACATTCTTTTACATATCCAACAACAATGTTTTCACTTTTTTCATTGATGATATATTCAATTCCGTCAACTTCAATTCCTGATTTAGTAATTTTTTCTCCCAACTGTTCTGGGGTTAGATCGTTTAAGTCTACATAATTTTTTAACCAATTTAAAGATACGAGCATCTGTAATTCCTCCTTTTACTAAGCTTCGTGAAATTGTTTTAAAAAACGTACGTCATCTGTATAAAAACGTCTTATATCATCTATTCCATACTTTAACATGGCAATTCGATCTGGCCCCATTCCAAAAGCAAACCCCGTATATACTTCCGGATCGTACCCTGCCATTTCAAGCACTTTAGGATGAACCATTCCTGACCCTAAAATTTCAATCCAACCAGTTTGTTTACAAACAGAACAACCTTTCCCTGAACAAACTTTACAAGAGATATCCATTTCAACGGAGGGCTCTGTAAATGGGAAAAAGCTTGGACGGAATCTGATTTCGCGATCTTCCCCAAATAGTTTTTTAGCGAATAAATTTAGTGTTCCTTTTAAGTCACTCATGCGCACATTTCTATCCACATACAAGCCTTCGATTTGCGTAAACTGATGTGAATGTGTTGCATCATCATTATCACGACGATATACTTTTCCAGGACAAATCATTCGGATTGGCTCATTCCCATCAAGTGTGCGCATCGTTCTTGCTTGGACTGGAGACGTATGTGTACGAAGTAATAATTCATTCGTAATATAAAAAGAGTCTTGCATATCGCGTGCTGGATGGCCCTTAGGTAAATTTAGTGCTTCGAAATTGAAATAGTCTGTTTCCACTTCTGGACCTTCCCTAACCTCATATCCAAGCCCGATAAATAAATCCTCAATTTCTTCAATAATCGAAGTTAGAATATGTTTGCCGCCAAAGTTTACAGGGCGTCCCGGTAGTGTAACATCAATCGTTTCCTTTAAAAGCTGTTTTTCCAGTTCTTCTTGTTCCAACTTTTCTTTTTTCTTATCAATAGCTGACTGAATCGTAGTTCTTACCTTATTTGCTAACTCACCGATTACAGGTCTCTCTTCTTTTGATAACTTACCCATACCTCGTAAAACTTCTGTAATTGAGCCTTTTCTTCCAAGATAAGTCACTTGAACTTCTTGGATTTCTTTTAAATTTGTTGTTCCATTTACCTTTTCAATCGCTTCTTTTTCAAGCGTTTGTAATTGTTCTTTCATGATAAAAACCTCCTTCAAATTAATGAAATAATGAGCAGTATTTTCTTTTCAAATATGAACTACTTTAATTTCTATCTTGAGCAACTTTTTACTTAATTTGGAGCAGATCACTCTAGACTGGAGCAACTTTCTGCTTTGAGCAATTTCACTTGACTAGAGCAACTCTTCCGCCATCTCAAGCTAATTCACTGAAAAACAAAAAACCCCTCCCTAAAAAAGGGACGAGGTTTATTTTTCGCGGTACCACCCTTGTTGATACGAATGTATCCAACTTGTGATTGATAATGGACGTAAATCCAGAACACGGTTAAGTGTCAGCTCCAGTCAAGTGAATCGTAACATTTAGATCGAATAGAAATGTTTTCAGTCTAGGACACTTCCTCCCTAAATTGATCTTTCTTTTATGTTACTTGGCTCCGTCATCGCTTTTTTCATATTTAAACTACAAATTAGTATATCCAAGCATTCTAAAATAAGCAACTAATTTCTCATTTTATACATTAATATTCCTGCGGCAATGCTTACATTTAATGATTCAGCCTTTCCATAAATAGGAACTTTAACGACTTTATCTGCTAACTTTAGAACCTCATCTGAAATTCCCGCACCTTCATTTCCTACTATAAGTGCAGCTTTTCCCTCACTCTCAACATCATTAAAGTTAATAGCATTTCTAAGTGCACTTGCCCATATTGTATAATTCTCCTGTTTTAAATATGTAATTGTTTCATGTAAAGATGCCTGTTCAATCGAAATATGAAAAATCGAACCTTGAGAAGCACGAATTACTTTATCATTATAAACATCCACCGTTCCTTTACCAAGGACAATTTGCGAAAACCCAGCTGCATCAGCCGTTCTTATCATTGTACCTAAATTACCTGGATCTTGGATAGCATCTACTAGTAAAATATAAGTATCTGTTTCAACAGGAAGGTCTTGCATGTTTACAATCGCGGCAATTCCTTGAGGAGTTTCTGTTTGCGTAATTTCTTTAAATACATGCTTATCAACTAGTTTAATGCTGTCTTCAGCCATCCAATCAGGAGGGTTTACTCCTTCTTGAACAATTACTGTTTCAACTTCCCACCCACTATGAAAAGCTTCCTCAATTAAATGAAACCCTTCAATTAAAAATTGCTTCATTTTCATTCGATTTTTTCGCTTATGCAATTTGCGCCAATTTTTCACCTGTTCATTTTGTATTGATGTAATCAACTTTATCAGTCCTATTTTTAAGGTTAATTCTATCATACATATTTCAATAAAGAACGGTCAAACTAAAAGTAGGATAAGCCGTTTGGCTGTATAAAGGAGGAGTTATGAAAATGGATCTAAATTTACGAAAAGCAATTTTGCACAATATTAAAGAAAACTCTAGGGACCAACTGGAAACAACGATCGTTGACGCGATTCAAGATGGTGAGGAAAAATTATTACCTGGTCTTGGCGTTTTATTTGAACTTATTTGGAAACAATCGGATGATAATGAAAAATTAGAGATGTTGGAAGCTCTAGAAAAAGGGGTAAAAGAAGCTGCAGCGATGCAATGATTGTTTTATCCTGTGTAACTTGATTAAATAAACAATTAAACGTAAGAGAATATAAATGGGGCGTTCACATGAATAATATAAATACAGATTTTTATAAATCAATAGAAAATACAAATAATAAAAACACAACTAATTTACCATTACCTACAACTACTGATTTTGCGCAAGTACTATTAGCAAAAATCCAAATGGCGATGGAATTAAATAAATATATAGATAATTCCAATAGTATGACTCCAACATAAGAGTCTACTCCATATCCAGGGGCGCAACTCATATATTGCGAAACGACTCGACTTCTTGGAAATCGACTCGACTTCTTGGAAATTGACTCGACTTCTTGGAAATTGACTCGACATCTTGGAAATTGACTCGACATCTTGGAAATTGACTCGACTTCTTGGAAATCGACTCGACATCTTGGAAATCGACTCGACATCTTGGAAATCGACTCGACATCTTGGAAATCGACTCGACATC